>SLQM01000097.1 GCA_007131435.1 Syntrophomonadaceae bacterium | reverse complement strand
TTGCCTGTAGAAATGTGATATAAAAATATAGTAATTAAATTAATTAAAGGCACTGAAGCTCAAGCTGGGTTACCTTTGGAGGTGTAAAAAAATATGAGCAAAAAAAATACTGATTATCACGCAGCCGGTGACCAGGAGGTAGTCTATAAGAAGATTGGCATACGCAGGCTTTTTACCAGCCCTGATGCAGATGAAGCAAGGGAGCACTTTAAGTCAAAGTCACGGCGGATGATAGACAAGACCACTACAGTAAAAGATGCAGTTGCCAGCCTGGTCAATGATGGTGATTACTTTGCCGCAGGTGGTTTTGGCAGCAATCGTATACCGGCAGCGGTGCTGCATGAAATAGTGAGGCAGAAAAAGAAAAACCTCGGTTTTTCCGGCCATACCTCAACCCATGATATGCAAATACTGGTCGCTGGAAAATGCATTAACCGCTGCGATGCTGCTTACGTTGTCGGGCTTGAAGCTCGCGGTTTATCGAAGAATGCCCGAAAAAGTTTCGAGAGTGGGGAAATAGAAGCAACGGAGTGGAGCAATGCCACCCTGGCCTGGCGTTATAAGGCTGCTGCCATGGGTCTGTCGTTTTTACCGGCCCGCAGTACCCTTGGAACTGATACAGTTAAATACAGCGCGGCAATGGAAGTGCCCTGTCCCTTTACGGGTAAGCCATATGTTGCAGTACCGGCGCTATACCCTGATGTAGCTGCAATTCACGTGCATTGCAGCGACATATACGGCAACTGCCAGATCAAGGGGATATCGGTTTCAGACCTCGATTTGGCACGGGCGGCGAAAAAGCTGATTATAACTACAGAACGTATCATCCATAATGATGAAATTCGCAGAGAACCTCACCTTACAGTTATCCCTTATTACGAAGTAGATGCCGTAATAGAAGTTCCCTACGGGGCTTATCCATCAAATATGGCCTACGAATATTTTACTGATGAGGACCACCTGATGGAATGGTTGAGCGTTGAAAAAGATGAAAAAGCCCTGGAAGAGTTTTTAGAGAAGAACATCTATAACTGCAAAGATCACTGGGAATATCTTGAGGTTAATGGCGGATTGGAGAAAATCAATCAGCTGAGGATCCAGGAAAATTTAAGCGACAGGGTTTAAACAATAGTTAATTACCCGGTTAAGGAGTGTGGCTTATGAGTAACTATAACGGTATGGAGCTTATGATTTGCCTTGCCTCCAGGTATCTTGAAAACGATGGCTCGGTGGTGGTGGGGACCGGTGCCCCCTGCGCGGCTGCTATGCTGGCGCAGAGAACCAGGGCACCTAAGTTGATGGTTATGTTCGAAGCGGGCGGAATTGGGCCTATTTTGCCTTCTATGCCTATATCTGTAGGCGATTCCCGTACTTACTACAAGGGGCTGCTGACCACCAGTATGCCTGAAATAATGGAAACCTGTCAGCGCGGCATGGTCGATTATACATTCCTCGGTGGGGCCCAGATCGATATGTACGGCAACATAAATTCAACGGTCATTGGGGATTATGACCGTCCCAAGGTTCGTTTCCCCGGCAGCGGTGGGGCTAATGACCTGGCTTCCCTTTGCTGGCGGACAATGATGATTACCCCGCAGGATAAAAACCGCTTTACCAATGATATAGATTTTATTACTTCGCCTGGCTACCTGACGGGCAAAGGGGCACGCGAGGCTGCGGGCCTGCCCCCGGGTTGCGGCCCCTACAAGATTATTACCAACCTGGCTGTAATGGGTTTTGATGAAGAAACCTGCAGGATGAGAGTAGAGATGATTCACCCCGGAATTACCCGGGAACAGGTTATTGATAATACAGGCTTTGAACTGTTATGGGCGCCTGAAGTTTTAGAAAGTGAGCCGCCTTCTGACGAGGAATTGGAAATATTGCGTACAGAAGTTGACCCCCGCCGGCTAATCATAGGCCGGGGATAAGAGGCGCCATTTGGCAATTGATTTACAATTACAGGGCAAAGGAGGAACAGATTTGTTAAAGGATAAGGTTACCATTGTTACCGGGGCGGCCAGCGGCATAGGTCTTGCCACTACCGAGGTTTTTGCAGAAGACGGAGCTAAAGTGGTTATGGCTGATGTGACCGGCGATAAGCTAAAAAAAGAAGCTGAAAGATTGGGACAGGATCACATTATTGTTGATTTAAGTAAACAGGAAGAATGCCGGAAGCTGGCCGATTTCGCCCTGGATAAATATAAAAAAGTTGATGTGCTGATCAATGTAGCCGGTGTACAGACCGTATCGCCTATCGAAGATTTCCCTGAAGACAGGTGGTACTTCATGATTGACCTTATGCTCACTGCTCCATTCTTACTGACCAAGTATGTCTGGCCTTCAATGAAGGAGCAGGGCTGGGGCAGGATAATTCACCTCAATTCAGTTCACGGACTGGTTGCCTCAGAGTATAAATCAGCTTATATCTCGGCCAAACACGGGTTGGGCGGTTTGACCAAAACCACTGCCCTGGAAGGTGGGCCTTACGGTATTACTGTAAATTCAATCTGTCCGGCCTATGTCCGCACCCCCCTGGTCGATAACCAGATCTCCGACCAGGCCAAGACGCACGGCATTTCAGAAGATGAAGTGGTAGAAAAGATTATGTTGGTTAAGGCGTCGGTGAAAAAGCTGATAGAACCCAGGATGATAGGCGATGTAGCCAAGTTTTTATGTTCTGATGCTGCAGCACATATTTCCGGCTCCATGTTTACAATAGATGGTGGCTGGACTGCAAATTAGACAAATGAATTAAGTTAAGGTCAAGGAAAGTTTATGCACGCCCTTTTGCTGTGTGACTTTCCTTTTCCTTAACTCATAATATTTTCCTTTGTTTAAATGAAGTTTGATTTTTTTAAGGCGGTGTAAAGAGATGAAAGATTACCGGCCTGTTGATAAGAAAATTTTTGATGAACTTTCCCGCATAGTGGGCCAGGAATATATTATTTTTGACGATCCAGAAAAGCTCGAGCCATTTTCCCATGATGAAGTTGCTGAAAAGAGCTATGCCAGGATGCCTGAAGTTGTTGTCAAACCGGCAACTGCCGGGGAGGTATCTGCCGTGCTAAAACTGGCTAACAGGGAGATGATTCCGGTAACCCCCAGGGGGGCAGGCAGCGGTCTTTCCGGCGGTGCCGTACCCCTGATGAGTGGGATACTGCTTTCAACGGAAAGAATGAACAAGGTGCTTGAAATAGATAAAAACAATCTGGTTGCGGTGCTCGAACCCGGGGTTATTACCAACGATTTTAACAATGAAGTTCAGAAAGAAGGGCTGTTTTTTGCCGGCTACCCGATGAGCCTTGAAATGTGTTATATCGGTGGCAACGTGGCTGAAAATGCCGGGGGCGGAAGAGCCATCAAGTACGGGGTGACAGGCCGTTATATTACCGGCCTGGAGGTGGTTCTGCCCACAGGCGAAATCTGCACCTTTGGCGGTAAACGGGTTAAAGATGTCACCGGCTATAATATTATCCAGCTGATGATCGGCTCTGAAGGAACCCTCGGTATTTTTTCAAAAATATTTGTTAAGCTGCTGCCCCTGCCCAAGGCAAAAATAGATATGATGGTGCTTTTCGAGGATGCCCAGTCGGCAATTGATGCCGTCCCGCTGATCATGAACACGATGCGCATCATCCCGACCGGTATAGAATTTATGGATAAAACATCTCTTGATACAACCAGTGAATTTTTAAATGAAAAGAAACGCTACCAGGATGCCGGCGCTGTGTTGATTATTGAGCTCGACGGTAACGATCCTGACCTGGTAAGGGAAGAGTGTCTTGATATTGGTGAACTATGCCTGGATCACGGTGCCCTTGATGCATTTGTAGCTGAAGGCCCAGCCGACCAGGAGAAAATCTGGAAAGTGCGCCGCCATGCCGCTGAAGCTTTTAAAGCAATCAGCCCGGAGCAGAGCCTGGAAGATATAGTAGTTCCGGTCAGCAATATTCCTAAACTCATTCCGCTGCTGGAAGAGATTTCGGGGAAATATAATGTAATCATTCCCTGCTATGGACATGCGGGAGATGGTAATATGCACGCTACTATAGTCAAGAAGCCTGAAGAATCGATAGAAAGCTGGGAAAAGACTCTTCCCTTAGTTTTGGAAGAGCTTTATATAGCAGTAAAAGGTCTTGGGGGAACGATCAGCGGTGAACATGGAATTGGCCATAAACGTAAAAAATACCTGCCGCTTGTCCTTGGCGATGCTGAAATAGGGGTTATGAAAAGAATTAAGCAGGCTTTTGATCCCAACAATATTCTGAACCCGGGTAAAATTTTTGATCTATAGTTATTAACTCGTTTTTTGCTGTTCTACCGGTATCTTAAAACTTGATTTGTTCTGCATAATGATGATGTGATTGTCCTAATCGCAGCCAGCAGGAGGTAGCTGTTATGGAAAAGATTGATCTTCTCTACGGCGATGGATCTGTCAGCCTGGAGCTTCCTGGCTCACAGGTCAAGCAGGTATTGGAAGCAAAGCCACTTCCAGAGCATGATTCAGAAGAAGCTTTAATTAAAGAAGCCCTGGCTAAACCAATAGATTCTGCCCCTCTTTCCCAGCTGGTCAATAAAGGCGAGAAAGCCTGTATTATAGTTAGCGATATGACCAGGGTCTGGGCGCGCCATCACCTGCTTATACCGCCCCTGCTAAATGAGCTTAACCGTGGCGGAATACCCGATCAGGACATATTTATTATCTCTGCCACGGGCGATCACCGTGAGCAGGCAGAAGAAGAGCACAGGTTGTTGGTTGGTGATGAAGCTTACAGGAGGATAAAAATATATGATCACCGGGCCAGGGATGACGACAGCCTTGTTTACCTTGGAGACACGTCATACGGCACTCCTGTCCATGTTAACAAAATTGTTGCCGGTGCAGACCGGGTTATCCTGACCGGGGGGATAGTTTACCACTTTCTTGCCGGGTGGGGAGGCGGGAAAAAAGCAATTATCCCGGGGGTGGCTGGCTATAAAGCTATCATGAAAAATCATTCCCTTGCTTTCCATCCTGAAGAGGGGTGCGGTTTGAACCCCGCTGTTTGTGCCGGTAAAATAGACGGCAACCCCTGCTGCGACGATATGGTCCAGGGGGCAAGCCTTGTTGCCCCTGATTTCCTGGTTAATACAATTATTAACGAAGAGACTCATAAAATTGCCTATGTAGTAGCCGGCAATTATCTAACGGCGCACCGGGCCGGGTGTGACCTGGTGGCAGATCATTATGGAATACTAATTGATGAGCAGGCAGAAGTAGTAATTGCTTCATGCGGGGGATACCCGAAGGATATTAATTTCTACCAGACCTATAAAACAATATACAATGCCCATTTTGCCTTAAAGAAAGGCGGAACGATGCTGCTCATCAGCGAATGCCGCGAAGGGATCGGCAGTGATGACTTTTTTGCTCCATTTATAAACTTTGATGATAACCGTCAGCGTGAAGCAGCGCTGCGCCGTGAATATACCATCGGCAGTCAGATGGGCTATCATGCAGGGGTAATAGCATCTGAAAATGACATCCTGGTTATTTCAGGTCTTGAGCCATTAACAGTTGAAAAGATGGGTATGATTCCGGTTAAAGGAATTAGCGAAGCCCTAGATTTCATAAAGAAAAAGCATGACGCTTTACCCCCGGCATACATTATGCCCCATGGTGGAAGCACCATGCCCTCGGTTTCCTGTTAATCAAACTGACTTTTACCCGTTCTGGCTGTTTATCCACCCAATCAAGAAATTAAAGACATCATCTTTTTCAGGTTCATTGTGCAGTTCGTGGTAACATCCTTCGAACAGCTTAAACGAGCAATTTTTATCTATTAAAGATGCAAGTTCTTCTGACCCTCTTGCATAGCAGATTCGGTCGTCGCTGCCATGGAGCAATAATAGTGGAAGGTTGATCATTGCAGCGTTCTTAAAAATAAAATCGATTGCTCCAATCGTTCTTTTGCCTAGTTGTAAAGATATTTTTTCGTGCACCAGTGGATCATTAATATATTTATTTAAAACTGATTCATCCCTGGAAAGTGCATCAATCTCAAGAGCGGTAGGTATAGTGAGTGTTGGCAGAATTGAGCCCAGCAAAAGGGTCATTGCCACTTTTGCTTTCTGTTCCTGTACTTTTGATCTTAAAGCCGGGCTTGTAACAATTGCCCCTTTCACTTCCGGCTGGCGTTGGATTAAAAAGTAAAGCAGTATTATACCCCCTAAGCTATGCCCATAAAGAAAGGGTTTTATCTTTGGGAATAGCTCTTCAGATTTTTGTAGCATTATAGTAATATCATCGGCAAAATGATCAAATGACGGACAATGCCCGCGTTTTCCACCCGACCGACCGTGGCCACGCAGGTCAAATGAAACCAATGCATACCCGGCGCTGTTAAACCTCTTTGCCCAGTGTGCAAAGCGACCGCTGTGATCTCCATGTCCGTGAATTAGGTTGATCACTCCCTTGATTTCACCATCCGGTTCCCATTTTTGGGCAAATAGCGGTAGTCCGTCATAGCTAACCCAGTTCATTTCCCCTTGCTTCATTCTGCTTAAACCCCCCTTGTAACATGCTTTGTTCCGTTCCAGATCAGTTCATAAGGCCTGGTTCTTTTAAATGCTTTGATAATGGTAAAGCCAATCTCCATAAAAAATCCTACTGTTAAGGCAAATATTACAGTTCCTATGCCAAGTGGTCCACCCAGGAAAAACCCCGCAGTTGCAGCGGTTACCTCCATAAAGGTCCTGATAGTTCCGGCCCTGAAACGGGAAACCCTGGTAAGCGCCAGCATCAGGCTGTCCCGGGGGCCGGCTCCTAAATTTGCGCTGATATAGACTGCCACACCAAAGCCGAATACTATGACGCCGGTTACATAAAGCAGGATACGATGCCATATTAATTCAGGGTTGGGGACGTAGGCCCAGGCGATAACAAGGTCTACAAAAAGTCCCAGGAAGATCATGTTCAGCACGGTCCCGATGTAGATCTTTACTTTAAAAAAGTAGCTGACCACAACCAAAAGCAGCCCCACAGCCTGGATCACCGTTCCGATGGTTAACCCGGTCCGGTTTGCAATGCCGATGTGTAAAACATCCCAGGGGTTAACACCAATATTTGCCTGGATAGTCAGCACTATACCGTTGCCAACTATAAAAAGGCCAACGAAGATTGCAAGATAGCGTAAAACTGTTTGCCTGACTTTTTTACCGGAAAGATCTAGTTTCATGGAAGCTCCTTTTGCTGTTAAGTTTACCATATCATTTGCTGTTTTTTTTGCTGACTTCTTTTTTCTTTTTCGGCGGCCTGATCAGGCATTTTCGCCCATACCCAATCAGGTCTTTTCGCCCGGCTTTAACCAGCGCTTCATGAACAAGCCGGTAGACTTTTGGGTTCCTGTACTGCAGCAAGGCCCGCTGCATCGCTTTCTCGTGTGAAGACTTCGGTACATACAGGGGCTGCATTGTGCGCGGGTCCATTTCAGTATAAAACATGCATGTTGAAAGGGTCCCGGGGGTCGGGTAAAAATCCTGGACCTGCTCGGGCAGGTGCTGTTCATGTCTCTTGATGAATTGGGCCAGTTCTATGGCAGCGTTAAGATCTGACCCGGGGTGGCTTGAGATGAAATATGGAACAAGGTATTGGTCTTTACCCAGTTTTTCATTGACCTGTTTATACTTCTTTTTAAACTGCAGGTAAAGCTCTTTTCCCGGTTTACCCATCTGGTTTAACACTTTGGGCGATACATGTTCCGGGGCAACTTTCAGCTGACCGCTGACATGGTGGCGGCAGAGCTCTTCCAGGAAAGAGTTGTCATCGTCATAGAGCAGGTAATCATAGCGGATGCCGGAACGGATAAAAACTTTCTTTACTCCCTCCAGTGAACGCAGTCTGCGCAGCAGGTTTATATATTCACTATGGCCTGTTTCAAGGTTTTCGCATGGCCCGGGAAAGAGGCACTCCCTGTCCCGGCAGGGGCCAATTTTTTCCTGCCTGCTGCAGGAAGGTTTGCGAAAATTTGCTGTAGGCCCTCCCACATCATGGATATATCCCTTAAAACCAGGGTCGGCTATTAGCTGTTCTGCTTCTTCCACAATCGCCTCGATGCTCCTGCTTTGGACAACTCGTCCCTGGTGGAAATGAAGCGAGCAAAAGCTGCAGCCTCCAAAGCAGCCCCTGCTGCTGGCCAGGCTGAAACGGACTTCATCCAGGGCAGGTACGCCTCCCGCTTTTTCATATACAGGGTGGTATATTCTTTTAAACGGCAGCCTGTATATCATGTCCAGTTCTTCGGTTGAATGTGGTTCAGCCGGTGGATTTTGAATTATATAGCCTTCTTCATAAGGCTCAGCCAGGGTTCTGGCCTGCATGCTATCTGAGTTTTTGTATTGAATCATGAAACTTTCGGCATAGGCCTGTTTAGATGAAGTTAACTCTTTAAAGGAAGGCAAAACAATAGTGTCGTCCGGATCAGGTATATGCCTGGTAAAGCAGCAGGTTCCCCTGATATAGTTTAAATCTTTAACTTTAAGGCCGCTTTGCAGCGCTTCGGCAATTTCAATTACCGGTTTTTCCCCCATTCCGTATACCAAAAGGTCGGCCTTTGAATCGACCAGGATTGAAGGCCTGACCCTGTTTTCCCAGTAATCATAGTGGGCAAGCCGTCTCAGGCTTGCTTCAATTCCGCCGAGTATCACGGGAACACCCGGAAAAATCTCCTTTACTTTCTTAGCATACACTATTGCCGCCCGGTCCGGCCGCAGCCCGGTCCGTCCACCGGGGCTGTAACTATCTGTTTTGCGGCGCTTCCTGGCCACCGAGTAATGGGCAACCATGGAATCGATATTGCCGGCACTGATCAGAAAGCCTAACCGCGGTTTTCCAAGCCTCTTGAATTCATCCCTGTTTTTCCAGTCCGGCTGGGCAATAACTGCTACCTTAAAACCGTAAGCTTCCAACAGCCGGCTGATAATTGCCGGACCGAAGGAAGGATGGTCCACGTAGGCATCTCCGCTAACCAATATAAAATCGGCTTCACTCCAGCCCCGTGTTTCCATCTCTGCCCTGCTGATCGGTAAAAAATCTTTGTTCATCATGTATTTATCCTTTACATTAGCGCTTCTATCTATGATATTATAACTCAATTCCCCAACTTATGGCGGCTATAACTTGCAGGACATAATTTGTAATCGTATAATTAGAGACAGTTTTACTTGAAAGCAAGGTGATTTAATGTATCCGGTAAAATATGAAGGAGATATTTACCGTCCGCCAAGCGAAGCAAAAAGCCTCATCCTGCAGGCCACCATCGGCTGCTCCCATAACCGTTGTACATTTTGCGGTATGTACAAGCGAAAAAAATTCAGGGTGCGGGAGTTCGAAGAGCTTGAAAAGGAGATTATCGCAGTTTCACAAATGATGCCCAGAACCAGGAGGATCTTTTTAGCCGACGGCAATGCCCTGGCCATCCCTTTTGAACTGCTGTCCAGGATCCTGCAGCTTCTCCAGGATGCATTTCCAAAGTTGGAAAGAGTTTCTCTCTATGGGAACCCCCAGGATTTGCTGGAAAAGAGTGTTGAACAGTTAAGAGAGCTAAAGAACCTGAAACTGGGTATAATATACCTGGGAATTGAAAGCGGCAGCGCAGCAGTTTTGAAAGAGATACGGAAGGGTGTTACCCCGCAGCAAATAGCCGAAGGGGCATCCAGGGCAAAGCAGGCAGGGGTTCCACTTTCAATAACCGTCATAAACGGCCTGGCAGGTTTAGAAGGCACTGAAGAGCATGCAGGGGAAACTGCCAGCCTGTTAAATAAAATTGACCCGGAATATCTTGGTTTATTAAGCCTGATGACTGTGCCGGGCACTACAACCCACCGCTGTTTTAAGGAAGGGCTTTTGACTCCTTTAAGCCCCTGGGAGCTGCTTAAAGAAATCAGGATGATGGTAGAGGGCCTTTCCCTTACCAACTGCGTGTTCCGGGCCAATCATGCTTCAAATTACCTGCCGATCAAGGCGGTATTATCTCGCGATAAAGAGCAGCTGCTGGCTGAGCTGGACAGGGTAATAGCAAAAAAAGCCCCTGGCTCTTTAAAAAGCGAATACCTGAGGGGTTTATAACCTGTAAAGGGGGACTACTTTGTACCAGGGATGGAAAGTAACCCTGGCCGGGTTTTTTATTAACCTGGTCGCCGGGATTATTTATACGTGGAGTATTATAGCTACAAATTTACATCAAAACCTCGGGTGGACTTACCTTGAGGCAACAATGCCCTACACCGTTTTTATTCTCTTTTATCCACCTGCCATGATCCTGGCCGGCAGGCTGCAGGATTTAGTCGGTCCGCGCCGGATGGTCATTGCCGGTGGGCTTATATTGGCTTCAGCAACCATGGCCAGCTCATTTTTTATCAACCCGGCGGGAATGGTTGCCCTCTGGGGTTTGGTTTGGGGCGTAGGGGTTGCCTGCTGTTTTGCTTCCCTCACACCGGCGGCCATAAAATGGTTTGAGCCGGAGAAAAAGGGTTTGATTACAGGTATTGTTGTCTTTGGTATGGGGTTTTCTGCCTTTATAACTGCGCCTCTTATATACCATATGATCAGCACCTACAGTGTTTCCCTAACCTTGCAAATCGCATCAGTGATACTTTTGTTCGGTATATTGATCCCGGCACGTTATATAAACAATCCGCCGCTACTATCTCACGGTGAGAATAGCCTGGCACAGCCTGTCCCTGATATGAAGATAAGCGAAATATTTCGCTATCCCCAGTTTTACATGCTCTGGTTTATGTTTTGTTTTATAGCCGGGTCAGGCCTCACTTTTGTCAATCATCTTGATACAATTTCCCGTGTTCACTTTTCTTTTGAAAGAGGATTTATGGTCGTTTCGGTATTTGCTTTCTTTAATGCCTGGGGTAGAATAATAGCAGGACTTGTTTCAGATCGGATTGGAAGAAAAAATGCAATGACGCTTTTTTATTCCTTCATGTTTTTGACCCTTATATTGATAGTTTTCCAGCGTTCACCATTAGTCCTTTTTGCAGCGGTAGCGATCATCGGCTTGTCTTACGGCAGTATTTTTTCCCTGTTTCCAGCTTCTGTATCAGCCTTTTTCGGGGAGAAAAACTTTGGTCTTTTCTATGGGCTTATCTTTTCCAGCATGACAGCCGGTGCCCTGTTCCCGCTTTTTACCGGTTACCTCTATGAGCAGAGAGGCGATTTCACAATTTCCTTTATTGTTCTGTCCGGCTTTTGCCTGCTCACGGTTATGCTATCACTTGTAATCAAGCATCCTGCGAAAACCCCTTAATCAGCGAATAACACATGATTAGCATTACCAGCATAAAGGGGAAGGCAGAAGCGATCGATGCCGTTTGCAGCGCTCCAAGGCCGCCTGCTACCAGCAGGACAGCTGCAACACCGCCGAGCAGAATCCCCCAGGCTGCTTTCAGTTTCCTGGTAGGTTCCTGGCTGCCCCCGGAGGTCAGCATGGCGACAACAAAGGTTCCCGAGTCTGCCGAGGTAATAAAGAAGGCGGCAATCAGGATTATAGCCAAAAATGAGGTAACGGCGCTGATCGGAAAATTACCAAGGGTAACAAACAGCGCACTGGCTATATTATCAGTAACTGCAGCCCCAATTCCGGCGCCGGCATGGATGTCCAGGTTTAGAGCTGTGCCGCCAAAAATAGCCAGCCAGATGAAGCTGAAAGCTGTTGGCGCAACGAGGGCGCCAATTATAAATTCACGGACAGTCCTGCCTCTTGAGATACGGGCAATAAACTGGCCCACGAAAGGCCCCCAGGCGATCCACCAGGCCCAGTAGAATACTGTCCAGCCGCTGATCCAACCCCCTTCGATGATTGGGTCGGTCCAAAGGCTCATGTAGATCAGGTTTTGCAGGTAATCGCCAACAGTATTGGTCAGCATGTTGAATATTTCCCTGGTAGGACCAAAGAGGAGCAAGAAGAGCATTATAAAAAGGGCCAGCCTGACGGTATTGTTGGCAATGAATTTAATCCCTTTTTCTATCCCCATAACTGCCGCCAGGGTAAATACCCCGGTTATTACAATGATGATCAAGATGTTCACAAAGTTATTGTCGGGTATGCCGTAAAGCAGGTTCAGTCCGGTGTTGATCTGCATGGTGCCAAGGCCGAGAGAAGTGCCAAGCCCGAAAACCGTGGCAAACACGGCGAGGATATCAATGGCCTGCCCAATGGGGCCGTAAATTTTATCCCCGAGAAGCGGATGAAACACGGAACTGATCAGGGCAGGCATGCCCTTGCGGAACTGGAAGTAGGCCAGGGCCATACCTACCAGGGCAAATACTGCCCAGGGATGAAGCCCCCAGTGAAAAAAGGTATAGCGCATGGCCAGTTCTGCAGCCTCGGCAGTTTCTGCTTCACCGAATGGCGGGCTGATAAAGTGATACATCGGTTCAGCAATACTCCAGAATACCAGGCCGATTCCCATCCCTGTAGTAAAAAGCATGGCAAACCAGGCAGGAGTGCTGAATTCCGGCTCCTCATCATCTTTGCCGAGCTTGATTTTGCCATAGGGCGAAAAAGCAATGCCGGCGATGAACAGCAGGACGAAGAATACTGCTGACAGGTAGAGCCATCCAAAATTAACGGTTAGAAAGGATAGCGCGTTATCGGCAACCATGCCCAGGTTTGCCGGGAATGCGGCGCCCCAGATCACAAAAAGAAGGGTCAAGAGGATGGAGATATAAAGGACATTTTTCCCCGTTGAAGCGGTTACATTGTTATTGCCTGAACTCATTGTAGATCTTCCTTTGCTAAGAAATTATTAATGGGTGTTATTTTATAATGTTTGCAAATTAAATGTCAAGCGCGCCCTGTTTTAAATGCGTTCTGTTTTAATCATGCTTTTTAGTTTTTCACCCAGCACAACTTCTGCTGCAGCAGTTTCATATTTTAGCCCTGCCTCCAAGGTCATATTCATTGCTGCATTAATTGAACGCTTGGAAGCCTGAACTGCCTCTTCGGGGTTGGCAGCTATATTCTGTGCAATTTCAATTACTTTACCCGCAAGCTCATTTTCCGGGTAAACATGATTAACCAGCCCAATACGCAGCGCTTCAGCTGCATCTATCCTTTTGCCGGTGTAAATCAGCTCTTTAGCCATTGCCGGGCCTATCAGGCGAGGCAGGCGCTGCGTTCCGCCGCAGTCAGGCACCAGGCCAAAAACTACCTCAGGAATCGAAAACACAGCGTTTTCCGAAGCCAGGCGGAAATCGCAAACCAGGGCCAGTTCAAGCCCAAGGCCAATGCAGCCTCCGCGAATAGCTGCTATGACCGGAACGGGTAGTTTTTCATAGAGGGTTAAAACTTCGCTCAGGTAGCCCAGGGTGTCGGTGCCGCTGCGCAGGGTCCTGTCGCCTAAGTAAATGCCTTCCGAAGAAGCTTTCTTTATATCAAGCCCCCCGCAGAAGGATTTACCTTCACCGGTTAAGATCACTACTTTAATATCCGGGGTTTTCCTGATCAAATTAGCAGTATCCTCTAAAGTCAGCCACATTTCCCCGTCGAACGAGTTTGCCTTGCCGGGACGGTTTAAGCTGACCGTGGCGATCGAATTTTCAACTGAGAAAAGAATTCTTTCATTGGACATAGTTTGTATTTCCCCTTTCAAGCGGTTTAAAAAGAATATATCATATCAAGCCCTATCTATACTAATGGCTTATGCAGTTAACTGGTTCAACAATTAATGTGCAGTGATTTATTAAAATGAGCTATTTTAACTTATGCAAAGAAAGGAATTTGGGCTTCTTATGGCTAATAATTAGAATAGAGCTTCAAGTTATACCTGCCATACTAATTTAATAGCAAGTGGCTGCAACGAAAGGGATATTATGCTTTCTGCTGAACTGGCCCGCTATATTTCTGAACTAAAATATGAAGATTTGCCCGGGGAAGTGGTTGATGCTGCCCGGATAGCTGTAATGGACTGGCTCGGTTCAACCCTGGCCGGCTCAAAAGAGGAACCGGCTCAAATGGCTGCCGCTATTATTACCAGGGCAGGGGGGCATCCCCGGGCTACCCTGATTGGCCTTGATCGGAAAAGTTCTGCCCTGAATGCTGCCCTGCTAAACGGTCTTTCCTGTCATATCCTTGAGCTTGACGACCTGCACCGCAGCTCAATTCTCCACCCGTCAGCGCCGATCATTTCCGCCGCTGCCGCAGCAATTGAAGAGCTGGAAAAAGGCGGACAGGATTTTATTACTGCCCTGGTTGCCGGTTTTGAAGTTGGGATACGGGTTGCTGAAGCTGCTGGCCCGGCACATTATCACTTCTGGCATACAACAGCTACCTGTGGCACCTTCGGGGCTGTGGCGGCTGCGGCTAAAGCTTATAACCTGGAACAGCAGGAAATTATGCATGCGCTCGGCAATGCCGGATCCCAGGCGTCCGGGTTGTGGGAATTCCTTGAAGATGGAGCGATGACCAAGCATCTCCATCCGGGCAAAGCAGCGATGAACGGCCTGTTATCTGCCCAGCTGGCAGGTGAAGGTTTCACCGGGGCTTCAAAAATTCTTGAGGGTAGCAAAGGCTTTTTTAGGGCTACTTCCCCAAAATATTTTACTGAAAATGTAACAAAGGGCCTGGGCCGGGAATACCGGATTTTGGGCAATAGCTACAAAATATATCCCTCCTGCCGCCATACTCACAGCGTAATTGATCTTGCGCTTAAGCTTCAAGCTGAAGGGCTTGAAACGGATAAGATAGCGCAGGTAACAGTGAAAACATACAACTATGCCGTAAACCTTGTTGGTTCCCCTGATTATGCTACGCCATACAAGGCAAAATTCAGCCTGCCTTATTGTGCGGCAAGGGCTTTTTCAGATGGCAGGGTCGACCTTGACAGCTTTGATTTTAACAAACCCATACCTGCGGCGGCTAAAAAGCTTGCCGGGCTTACTGTCGTTGTAGCTGATAAGCAATTAGAAATGCTGTATCCTGAAAAGTGGGGCGCCATAGTGGAAGTAAAATTAAAAGACGGCACAGTTTTGATTGAGAGGACAGATTACCCGAAGGGCGACCCGGAAAACCCGGTTT
>SLQM01000046.1 GCA_007131435.1 Syntrophomonadaceae bacterium | reverse complement strand
GGATTAATCTATGGACAAATATGAGTGCCAGGTTTGTGGTTATGTTTACGATCCTGCCGAAGGAGACAAAGACGGAGGGATAGCTCCCAATACTCCTTTTGATGACCTTCCCGATGACTGGGTATGCCCGGTCTGTGGGGTTGGTAAGGACGAGTTTGCAAAAGTTTAGCAACTAACATAATAATTCAAAAGACCGGGAGTACCACTCCCGGTCTTTTTTTCAAGGCTATTTTAACAGATGCACTGCGCCAACCAGGTACTTCAGGTCAAGCACGAAGGCGATACCGGTACCCGGGTTTTCCAGGTTTCCAGCTTTAATAATTGCTTCAAGCACTTCATCTGTCTTTTCTTCCGGGACAATGGTAAAGATTACCTCTTTTTCCGGCTCAATGGGGATGCCGAGCAGTTTTTTCTGTTCATGAATACCTGTTCCCCTGGCCGGAATAATTGTTGCCCCTTCAGCGCCGGCCTGCCTGGTGGCATCAATAACGCACTCGCAGCAACCCTTTTTAATGATTGTTACAATTAAATCCTGGTTAGGAATCGATTTCATCGCTATTCTCCTCACTCTCGTCACCGACCGGTATGTCGGTTTCATTATCCAACATAAATATTTCCTCTTCCGGGTCTTCTTCAGACTCATTAGTTGCAGGCGGATCGGGAGATGCCTGGTCTGACTGGAAGTCGTCTTGCTTTTCTTCTTCCTCTACTTTACTATCATTAATTTGATCATCACTATCAACCGGATCGTTATCATCCGGGTAGAGAAACCCGAGCAGCATTACCATGATAATAGGGGCCAGCGCTACCAGGGCAATTAAGCCAAATCCGTCGATAACAGCATCCCGCCCTTCAATGGCATCAGCAGCGCCAACTGCCATGGCCATAATAAAGGTTACTGTCATTGGCCCGGTGGCAACTCCTCCCGAGTCAAAGGCAATAGCGGTAAAAGAAGGCTTTGAGAAAAACATAAGTATAATGGCCGCTGAATAACCGGGAATAATAATATAATAAAAAGGAATGCCGTATACAACCCTGGTCATACCGAGGGCAATAAAAATACCGACAGCAAGGCAGAGTGTTAATAAAATAGTATTACTTCTGATAGAACCGCTGGATGTTTTTTCAACCTGGTCGCATAAAATACGCACTGCAGGCTCAGCGAGAGTGGCCAGGAAGCCCAGTAAGAAGCCAAAGGGGATCAATAACCAGCGGTTGGAAAGCTCGCCCAGGATGGCCCCCATTTCATTGCCTACGGGCATGAAGCCCACCTTAACTCCCTGCAAGAAAAGAGATAGGCCGGCAAAGGCGAATATCACACCCTTGAAAAGGTTAAGCAGCATATTCTTAGGCAACCTGTAGACCAGCAGGAATAATAAAAAGATTACCAGCACAGGGCTGATGGCTGTCAAAACCTCGACCAGGACGTGATTAAAATCCTTGAATATTGATGAAAAGCTCATCCGAACAGCACCCCCAGGATCATAACCCCGAGTACAGGCCCAATTGAAGCAAGACCTATAAGGCCGAAAGTTTCCGAAACAGTTGCTTTACCACCAAGAACTGAAGTAGCGCCAACACCGAGGGCCAGGATAAAGGGCACCGCCATCGGGCCGGTTGTTACTCCCCCGGCATCAAAAGAGATAGCGACAAAGTCAGGAGGGGTGAAAAAGGATAGGATAACTATGGATAGGTAGCCGGCTGTCAGCAGGTATTTTATCGGGATTCCGGTTAAGATACGCAGGATGGCCACGGCAACAAAGAAAGCCACACCAATTGCAACAGATATGATTAGGATGTTAGATTCTATTGCACCCCTGGATGCCACATCGACCTGGTGGGCAAGCACCCTGACATCAGGCTCGGCCACGGTAACTACGAACCCAAAAATAAATGCGGCAGCCAGCAGTATGGGAAGCGATCCGCGCGATGTTACTTCAGAACCGATCATTTCACCGATCGGCAGCAGGCTGACGCGAACTCCCACCATAAACAGAAATAGCCCTGCCGTAACCATAATTGCCCCACCGATAAACTGCCAGAAAAGGGCAATCGGTGTACGGATTACAAAAAACTGGATCAGGGAAATGACAAAAACTATGGGAATAATGGCCTGCAATACTTCCAGCAAGATTTCTTTTACATCACTTAACATTAAGGCTCTCCAATTTATATATTTAAGTAAAATAATAGCCTACTGGATATGATATGTCCAGCGATTGCCCTTTATGAGCCGGCTGAAATGTGTTATGATTCGCCCAGTATAATGATAGAAAGGAACGGTTCTGTGGAAATAAATAACAGCAAAGATTATCTAAAAGAGAAAGCTGCCGGGGAATGGATTAATTTTTTACAAAACGAACTAAATCCTGCACAATTTGCTTTTGCCACTGCCGAAGACCCTGCCCTGCTCGGACTGGCCGGGCCTGGTTCGGGCAAAACAAGGGCCCTTGTTTACAGGGCCGCCCATCTGGTTAAAATTGGAATTCAGCCTGAACAGATGATGCTGCTAACTTTTACGAACAAGGCTGCCGGCGAAATGAAAGAACGTCTTGAGGATTTGCTGGGTTTCTTGCCCTACAACTTGTGGGCAGGAACCTTTCACAGCATTGGTGCGCGTATTCTTCGTAAGCATGCATCGCTTTTAGGAAGAACACCAAACTTTTCAATTTACGACGAAGATGACACCAGGGGAACGCTTAAAAAGATATTATCTGAGCTTCCGCTGGGGGATGAAGAGAGAAAACTAATCATGCAGAGAGGTTTACTATCCAGGATTATCAGCCAGGCCCGAAATTCAGCTCTTTCTATCAAAGAGGTGATGGAAGAAGATTATCCGTATCGACTTGAATATCTGGAAATAATCAGGAGCGTGTCAGAGCAGTATGAGAAGAAGAAGCTTGAAAGCAACGCCTTCGATTTTGATGATTTGCTGCTCTGCTGGCTGGAACTGTTCGAAAGCCACCTGCAGGTGAAAGAGCAGTATCACCGGCGTTTCAGGTACCTGCTGGTTGATGAATTCCAGGATACCAATGTGGTGCAGGCCAGGATTATCGAACAGTTCAGGGGTTCAGCCTCTATAGCGGTAGTTGGTGATGATGCCCAGTCCATATATGCCTTCCGCTGTGCTGATATAGGGAACATTTTATCATTCCCGGAAGATTACTCAGGCTGCCAGGTTGTGCGCATGGAGCAAAACTACCGCAGCACTCCTGAAATAGTTGAACTGGCCAATTGTTCTATCAGCTATAACAGGGAACAGCTTCCGAAAAAGCTTTTTTCAATGAACCCGAACGGTGAAAAACCTGTCCTGGCCAGGGTGTATGATGCCCGCCAGGAAGCTTCCTTTGTTTTGCAGTCGATCTGGGAACTGCAGAACCATGGGATACCCCTAGATGATATTGCAGTTCTCTACCGCAGTTCTTACCTCACCCCGGAAGTTGAATTCGCCCTGGCCCGCAAAGGAATAAGCTATAAAACTTACGGCGGGGTCAAATTCTTTCAAAAAGCGCATATCAAGGATTTACTGGCCTACCTGAAAGTAGCTTATAATCCTTTCGATGAGAACTCATGGCGTAGAGTAACAACTCTGCAGCAGGGGATCGGCCCGGCATCTTTCGACAAACTCTGGGAGAAAATGAAAGCTTTAAAGAACCCCCTGGAAGCAGCGCTTGAAGGGCAGTTTGCCCCGGCCAGGGGCAAAGAAGGATGGGAATCGCTGCTCTTAACCCTTAAACAGGTGCTGAACAGCTACGCGGAGCCTGTTCCGGAAATAATAGCCTCCGTTTTAGATAATAACTATGATTACATTTTACGCCAGAACTACCCTGATCAGTACGAAGAGCGACTGCGCGGAATTGAAAGGCTGATGATTTATGCCGAAAGGTTTGATTCACTGCCTCAGTTTCTTGAATCTCTTGCTCTTGAAGAATCAGTATTTGCCGATTCTGAAGCGGCAGAAAAACCTGGCTATGGACACCTTACCCTTTCAACCATTCATAGCGCCAAGGGAAAAGAATGGGATGCCGTATTCATCATCGGTATGAACCAGGGCCATTTCCCGGGACAGCGTTCAGACAGCAATAACCTGGATGAAGAGAGGCGCCTTTTTTACGTTGCAGCCACCCGTGCCAAGCGATATCTTTATCTTGTCACT
>SLQM01000094.1 GCA_007131435.1 Syntrophomonadaceae bacterium | reverse complement strand
AGGATTATATCCCCGCCCGAAGCTTTAAATCGTGGACGCCACTGATTAGCACTAATAAAAAGACAGGCCCCTTTCGGCCTGTCTTTTTTACAAGATGAGCGGTTCCTCGGGGTCACTTCAGTGTGTCCCCATCAGAACGATTGAAACGTCCCCCCTGCCCCCTGCAAAACGAGCGGTGCCTCGGGGACGGTTCGAGCGTCACCGCAGCGCAGCGTAGGTCCGAAGGGCAAAGCCCGAGGGAAGACGATGGAACTGTCCCTGTGGCTTAGCGGTTCTTAAGCACGATGGTTAGCACCCCGGGGATATTCTTCTGGAGGAGGCGTGTCCCCAGCGAAAGGCTGAAAAAAGGTTTTGTAGGGGCACGGCGTACCGTGCCCGGGTTAAAAAAGTTTATACAAACGGAGGTGAATTGATGTCAGCTAAAAAGGAAGTTGTAATCGTCAGCGCCGTACGTACCCCTATTGGCGATTTCGGCGGCGCATTCCGCGATGTTTCTGCCCTGAAGCTGGGTGTTACGGCAGTGGAAGAAGCCATGCGCCGCGCAGCAGGCCTTGAAAAAGAGCAGGTGGAAGAGATCATTTTCGGCTGCTGCGGTCAGCGCAGCGACGAGCCTAATATCGCCCGCTGCATTGCCCTCGAAGCAGGTTTCCCCGATCAAACTACAGGCTTTACCATCCAGCGCCAGTGCAGTTCTGCCATGCAGGCCATTGTTTCGGCCTACCAGGAAATTGCTCTCGGCGATGCCGAAGTGGTAATTGCCGGCGGTGTTGAATCGATGAGTTCCGCCCCTTACATCTTGAAGAATGCCCGCTGGGGACAGCGCCTGCAGCATGGTGAAATGACTGATGCTTTGTGGGAAATGCTGATGGACCCTGTGCACAAAATTATGATGGGCGAAACAGCAGAACGCCTGGCCGACAAGCATAACATCACCCGCCAGGAGCAGGATGAGATAGCTGCCCGCAGCCACATTAATGCCCTGAAGGCTATTGATGACGGTCGCTTTAAAGAAGAAATTGTCCCTGTTACAGTTACAACCCGCAAGGGTGAAACTGTTGTCGATACGGATGAACATCCCCGCCGTGATATTTCTGAAGAGTCACTGGCCAGGCTGAAACCAGTTTTCCGCAAGGACGGCACAGTTACAGCGGGTAATGCCTCTGGCTTAAACGATGGGGCGGCAGCAGTGGTTGTCATGAGCCTTGATAGGGCAGAAGCTCTTGGATTAAAACCGCTGGCCCGCATAGTATCTTATGCCTGGGCCGGTGTAGAACCCGATTTAATGGGTTACGGCCCAGTGCCGGCTACGGAAAAGGCGCTTGAAAAAGCGGGAATGACCCTAGGCCAGATGGAACTAATCGAGGTAAATGAAGCCTTTGCCGCCCAGTACCTGGCCTGCGAGAAGCTGCTTGAGTTGAACCGGGATATAGTTAACGTCAACGGCAGCGGCGTTGGTTTAGGTCACCCTGTGGGCGCAACAGGCACCCGGATTGTGGTCACCCTGCTGCATGAGATGGCAAGACGCAATAATAAATACGGCCTTGCCACCCTCTGCGTTGGCGGCGGCATGGGCATGGCCCTGATCTTAGAACGATTTTAAAGATAAGCATATCTGGGGAAATTCCACTGTTGGTGTTATATTCCCAACAACCCAAAAATGTAAGGGCAAAGCATATTGTGCTTTTAAAATTGGGAATTGCTTGTACAAGGATATTAATAAGCAGTGCCTTGGCGACGTTTCGAGCGTCATTGTCTCCGGGGACATTCCTCTGAAAGAGGTGTGTCCCCATCAGAAAAAGATGTAGGGGCACGGCGTGCCGTGCCCGTAAAAGGAGGAACTATATAATGTCTGACCTGATCCAGGTAACCCGCGAAGACCGCCTGGTTACCGTAACCCTTAACCGGCCCCCGGTTAATGCCCTCAGCAAGGAAGTAATGGATGCCCTGGCTGATACCTTTGATGAACTGGCCAAAGACGACACAATCGGTACAGTAATTGTTACCGGTGCAGGGGAGAAAGCCTTTGTTGCCGGTGCCGATATTACCGAATTCCCAAAGCTAAACAGCTCAAACGGTGAAAAACTGAGCCGCCGCGGACAGGAAGTATTCCAGAAGATTGCTGATTTTCCTGCCCCGGTTATCGCCGCTGTAAATGGTTTTGCTTTAGGCGGCGGTATGGAGCTGGCCCTGGCTTGTGACATCCGCGTGGTCGCCGAAAACGCGAAAGTCGGACTTCCGGAAGTAACCTTAGGGATATTCCCCGGTTATGCCGGAACCCAGCGCCTGCCGCGCATTATCTCCGCCGGTAAGGCCAAGGAACTGATCTTTTCCGGAGCGATGATTGATGCTGCCGAAGCTTATCGCATCGGTATAGCCGATCACTTGACTCCGGCAGGTGAATCGGTAAATAAGGCCCGGGAAGTTGCAGGAGCGATTTTGAAAGCTGGCCCTGTGGCAGTGCGCCTGGCCAAGCAGGCTGTAAATAGTGGACTCGACCAGACCCTGGCAGAAGGCCAGAAAACAGAAGCAAAACTGTTTGCCGATCTTTGCGATACGGAAGATCAAAAAGAAGGGGCCAAGGCTTTCATGGAAAAACGCCCCCCGCAGTTCAAGGGTAAGTAAGTATATAAATTACAAGGAGTGCAGGGGAATGAAGATGACTGTGGGGACGGTTTGAGCGTCAGTGAAGCGTATTATCCCGAATACATTGGGGACATTCCTCCGCAGGAGGTGTGTCCCCAGCAGGGTGACAAATGGTACGTCCCCCTGTCAACTGTCTTTAATATTTCACTTAGGAGCTGATTTGAAATGGAGATTAAAACAATCGGTGTTGTCGGCGCCGGCACTATGGGCAGCGGAATTGCCCAGGTGGCCGCCGAAGCCGGTTTCGAAGTAGTGATGCGTGACATTGAAGATAGCTTTGTGCAGCGCGGGATGAGTGCGATCAAAAAGAATTTAGGCCGCGCCGTTGAAAAGGGTAAAAAAACCAGCGAGGAAGCAGAGAAAATAATTGGCCGCATTAAAGGCACAACCGACCTGGAAGACCTAAAAGATGCCGATCTTGTGATCGAAGCAGTAATCGAAAACATGGAACTGAAAAGAGAGCTTTACACCGATCTCGACCGCATCTGTAAGCCGGAAGCGGTTATCGCCTCCAACACCTCCGGTTTAAGTATTACCGAAATGGCTTCGGTTACCAAGAGGCCTGATAAACTAGTGGGGATGCACTTTTTTAACCCCGTCCCGGTTATGAAGCTGGTCGAGGTAATCATGGGCGCTTCCACTTCCAATGATACTTTCCAGCTGATCATGGATATTTCCCGTAAACTTGGGAAAGAGCCGATTGCTGTTAACGAGGCGCCGCTTTTTGTTGTTAACCGTATTTTGGTGCCCATGATCAATGAAGCGGCATTCGTTTTAATGGAAGGGGTTGCGGGCGCAGAGGATATTGATAAAGGGATGATGCTGGGTGCTAATCACCCCATCGGCCCGCTGGCCCTGGCCGACCTGGTTGGCCTGGATGTGCTGCTTGCCGTGCAGGACACTTTATACAGCGAAACAGGCGATTCCAAGTACCGCGCCTGCCCGCTGATCCGCAAGATGGTTCGTGCCGGCCACCTGGGCCGTAAAAGCGGCAGGGGTTTTTACAGCTACGAGTAAAGTAGAAAAAGTTAGTTAAAGTGCTCGCGGGGACGGTTTGGTTGTTCACCTTTGTACACATTCTGGTTGTTCTGTTCTGGGGACATTCTTCTGAAAGGGATATGTCTCAGCATCTACCAGTTGGGGACATTCCTCCGCAGGAGGCTTGTCCCCAACTGGTAGCTAAAACCGTCCATCTTCTGGCATACTTTAAACATTTAAAAGGGGAAAACCTATAGTGAGGTTTTCCCCTTAACAGTCAAAGTTAATATTTTATATTCTAGCCTGTGAACTTCCTAGAATAGGTCATGCCACTCAAGCGTCCTGGCATCCCGTCCTGCCTCTAAATTTTCCATAGAAAAAGCTTCCAGAATTTCAGCCTGCCCGGTTACCCTGATATTGTCATACGTATAGGCAAAAGAGAAAGGGCTGCTGATGCTGATCAATCTTTGCATCGTGCCGCTTGATGTGTATGCATGCTGATCTATATGAAAATAGTTGCCCACGTAAAACCTTCCCTTGTCGTAACCGTCTTCTTT
>SLQM01000149.1 GCA_007131435.1 Syntrophomonadaceae bacterium | reverse complement strand
GATTTAACAAAAGAGCGTGAGATGATTTCCGAAAAGTTAAAAATAGGCAATGAGATAATTTACCTGACAAAACAGGAAGTAATCGAAACAGGATTAACCATTGAAGATATCCTTGAGTTGACCCGTAATGCTTTATTAGCACATGGAACTAAGAATTATGAAATGCCCGCCAAGGTCGGGGTGCATCCCTACCAGGAGGTTTTTTACCATGCCATGCCTGCTTACGTGCCATCACAAAGCGCAGTTGGGCTTAAGTGGATCGAATGTTACCCGGGCAATCCAGAAAAATATGGATTACCACAAACCACTGGTCTGTTAATCTTGAATGATGTTCTTACTGGCTGCCCGCTGGCCCTGATGGATGCTACATGGGTAACCGCTATGCGTACCCCTGCAGTAACAGCATTGGCGGCAGCAGCCCTCAATCCTAAGTCAACCACATTTGGCATGTATGGTTGCGGCGTTCAGGGAATTGAACACTGCCGTTTTATAGTTCATACCTTAAAGCAGCTGGAAAAAATCTATGTCTACGACATTAATCCCCTGGCTGTTGATAACCTGCTAAAAACTGTACAGCACCAAATAGAAGTTGAAATAATAGACTGCAAAAACCCGGAAGAAGTTGCAAAGAACTGTGAAGTGCTCAGCTCCGCTACAGTTATTCTTCTGGAACCGCTCGCTGTAATCAAGGATGACTGGATCTCAAAGGGGCAGACCCTATTACCATGCGATCTGAATACATTTTTTGATCCTGCAACTTTAAGAAGAGCTGATAAATTTTTTGTTGACAGCGCTGAGGAGCATGAACTTTTTGCTAATATGGGTTATTTCCCTGATGGCATGCCAGCGATATCAGGAGAAACGGGCGAAATACTTGCTGGTCTAATTAAGGGACGTGAAAACAGCAGCGAACTGATTGTCTGCAGCAATATTGGCATGGCCGTATGCGACGTGGTGGTAGGCAAGGAAATTTTAATGAAAGCCCTGGATAAAGGCCTGGGTAAAATACTACCTCTTTAGCCAATATGGAATTGCCCTGTGATAAGAGCTAATGATATAATTATCTTCATTCTTAATCAGAGATTAACTTGTTGATGGGGGAGATTGAATGAACGGGGCCATGCAGCAAAAGGGGATGTCTCATGAAGAGGTTATGAAAGAGTTGATGAATTTCGCCGAACACGATGTGGACTGGCGAACCGGAAAAGTAATGACCGGCCTTTACGATCCCGGCAAAGATGCCCATAACCTGGCCGTGGAAGCATATACCCGCTTTTTACCCCAGAATGCTTTATATGTAAACATGTATACAAGTATTGGCAAACTGGAAAAAGGGGTGGTAACTTCAGTTGCAGAACTGCTGCGTGCCGATGATGAGGTTGTGGGCAATATGACCAGCGGGGGAACTGAAAGTATTTTAATGGCCATTAAGACTGCCCGAGACTGGGCCCGTGAAAACAGGCCGCAGGTAAAAGAACCGGAAATGGTTCTGCCCGTGAGCGCTCACCCGGCCTTTATCAAGGCAGCCCACTATTTTGGCCTGAAAGTAGTTCAAACCGAGCTTGATCTTTATGATTACAGGGCAGACATTCAATCCTTTAAGAATGCATTAAACAGTAATACAGTTGTAGCTGTAGGCTCGGCGCCAAATTTTTCTCACGGTTCTATTGATCCCATCAGGGAAATGTCTGAACTGGCCGCTGAAAAAGACATCCTTTTCCATGTAGATGGCTGTGTGGGGGGCATTTACCTTTCAATCATGCGCAGGATGGGAGAAGATTTAATGGATTTTGACTTTTCCCTGCCCGGGGTAACCACCATCTCCGCAGACCTGCACAAGTATGGCTATACCCCCAAAAACGCTTCGGTTATTCTTTACAGGAACCGCAACCTGCGCAAACATGCCTGGTTTATCTGCTCTTCAACAACGGAGTATCTTGTTATAAACCCTACTGCCCAGAGTACCCGCACCGGTGGGCCCTTTGCCGCTGCCTGGGCGATGCTGCGCTTCCTGGGAGAAGAGGGATTCCGTGAAATTGTGCGCAGCTCACAGGAAGCCACAAAGGTTATGATTGAAAGAATTGACAGTATAGACGGGTTAGAGGTCCTGGGAGAGCCTGACATGTGCATGTTCACCATCGCCTCGGACAGGGTAAACATATTCGAGGTAGATGATGAAATGGGGATGCTGGGCTGGAAAATGATACCCCAGTTTGCCTGCGGAGGAAGCCCTGAAAACCTGCATGTCAGTTTAACCCATGCCAATGTGCCTTACGTTGAAAAATACCTGGATGATTTAAAATATGTTGTGGATAAGCTGACCCGTGAAGGCTCGTCCGTAAACACTGAAGAACTCAGCACGCTGGTTGATAAAGTTGCAGAAAGCCCGATTGAAGATATACTGGCAGCAGTTATTCCGCATATCGGGTTGACCGGCATAGAACTGCCGGAAAGGATGGCGCCATTAAATACAGTTCTCAATCGCCTGCCTGCCGAAAAACGCGACCAACTGCTAACTTTTTATTTGAATATGACTTAAGGCCTAAGCATCCATAAAAGCCTTATAGGTGGGGATACCCAAAACCTTTGTCCTGTAATGAAGGGTCTGGCGCGGTATGCCCAGCTTTTCTGATGCCCTCGATATATTTCCATTACAACTTTTAAGGGTTTCCAGGATAACAGCCTTTTCCGTCTCTTTGAGCAAATCATTTAAGTTCATATTTTCTAACTTGCTTCCTGATAGATCAACTTGAACCTTAGAAGCCTTGCTTTTAATGGCCCTCGTTATATTATGCGGCAGCTCCCGATAAGTTATTATTTTGCCGTGTCCAATATTCATGGCATGTTCTATACAGTGTTCAAGTTCCCTCACGTTGCCCGGCCACGAATATTCTTCTAATATCTTCATAACACCAGGCTCAACCCCCTCTATACCCAATCCCATCAACCTGTTGAATTTGGCAACAAATAAGCTGATCAAGAGCTTAATATCACCTTTCCTCTTTCTCAGCGGTGGAATTTCGAGGTAGATTGCGTTTAACCTGTAAAAAAGGTCGCTTCTAAGCTGCCTTTGCTCTATCGCTATCTCAGGTTCAATGTTAGTGCTGGCAATAACCCTCACCTTAACTTTTCGCATTTTAAGGTCCCCGACACGCCTGAAAGATCCTTCCTGTAGAAAACGCAGCAGCTTGGCCTGCAAATCAAGCGGTATGGCATTTATTTCATCTAAAAAAAGTGTCCCCCTGTCCGCCAGTTCAATTAATCCCTGCCTGTCTTCAGAACCGGTAAAACTGCCCTTAACCGTTCCAAATAAAATACTTTCAAGCAGGTTGCCGGGCAAAGCAGCACAGTTCTGGGCAATAAAGTGTCCTTTTTTATTTCCGCAATTATGGATTGCCTGGGCAAAAAGCTCCTTCCCTGTGCCTGTTTCTCCATAAATTAAGACGGGAGAGCCGGAGCCTGAAATTCTTTCAGCAACATTTTTTATACCGTTCAGTGATGTATCATCCGTTATAATATCATCAAAGCTGTATTTTGCTTCCGTGTGCTCAATACTTATATCTTTTGTACCTGTTTTCATCAGCAGGGCTTTTAAAGCGGTATTCTGCTCAGATAACTCCTTTAACTGGGTAATATCCCTGGAGATATCTATGGATCCAACAATCCTTTCCTTATAATTCAGAGGGTAGGTTGAAAACAGGATGCTGACTAATTTTCCATGCCTGGTTTTATAGGTCTGGGGTTCATCAACCCGGGCTTTTTTAGTTCTTTGAACCTCTAAGAGAGTACTTTCCTTGATATGAGGATAAACTTCTGACACGTGATTGCCTATCACATCCAGGGGATCCAGATTGTCTATGCTGCCTGCCACCTTGTTGTAATAAACAACTTTTCCAGCGGTATCAACAATCATTATACCGGCATCAACTTTATCAAGAATCTGTTTAAAAACAGAACATTCATCCTGCATAAATTTGCCGAGTTCCATAACCTGCCTACCTCCACCAACGGGCCTGCAAATAATTTGTTTAAAATTAATATACCCTTTTTTCTAAAACATTAACAGGGGTAATCTGCGATAAAAAATAGAGGGCTGCCTGCCCTCTATTTTTTTATCACCTTATGACGGTTAAAAATATTTGATAGATAATGTTAACTGATCTGATCCATAAATCTTTTTACGGAATT
>SLQM01000212.1 GCA_007131435.1 Syntrophomonadaceae bacterium | reverse complement strand
CCAGGCCCGTCTGGGTAGATGTTGGGAAAGCTATAGACGTTATACCAGGCATGAAAAAGAACTTATTCCTGCATGCCGGGCCTCCCATTACCTG
Source organism: Syntrophomonadaceae bacterium (assembly GCA_007131435.1). Taxonomy (GTDB): domain Bacteria; phylum Bacillota; class Dethiobacteria; order DTU022; family DTU022; genus SLQM01. Next base: position 15,289 of record SLQM01000212.1, on the reverse strand, counting down.
GGACAGGATGAGCGGGCCGTTAAAAGGCGCAATTATCGGTGGTTTGATTTACGAAGGTTTAGCGAAAGAAACTGAGGAAGCAGAAAAACTGGCTGCTTCCGGAGACATAGAATTTGCACCCTGCCACCACCATAATGCTGTCGGGCCGATGGCCGGGGTAACAACACCCTCCCAGATGGTCTTTATTATTGAAGACAAGGAATGGGGCGGATTTACTTACTCAAATATGAACGAAGGTTACGGCAAGGTGCTTCGCTACGGGGCCTACGATGATGAGGTTATAAACCGTCTGAAATGGCTTGACGGCGTATATGCCCCGGTAATCAAAGAGGCTGTCCACCTGGCAAAGGGAGTCGATATAAAATCGATAATTGCCCAGGCACTGCACATGGGTGATGACGGCCACAACCGGAACCGCGCCACTACTTCCCTCTTTATCCGGACAATTGCTCCATTCGTGGTAGAAACAGGGTGGGGCAAAAAGACTGACTACGACGCTCCAAGGCTGGATCTGTCAAATGTTTCCGAATACTTTAAAGAAAACAAAGCGACTGCTGCAGCAGAAGTGCTGGCTTTCATGCACAGCAATGACTTAACATCACTTAATGCTATTATGGCTGCCTGCAAGAGTATGGCCCTGGCGGCGCATGGAATAGAAAATTCTACAATTGTCACAACAATGGCCCGTAACGGAACCGATTTTGGGATACGCGTCAGCAGCACTGGTGATAAATGGTTCACGGCTCCTGCAAATGTTCCTGACGGACTGTATTTTTCAGGTTTTACAGCTTCAGATGCCAACCGTGATATCGGTGACAGCGTAATAACTGAAACTGTGGGAATCGGGGGTTTTGCCATGGCCGCAGCCCCCGCCATAGTTAACTTTATCGGCGGTTCTCCGGCAGATGCTTTTGATGCAACCAATGAAATGTTTGAAATCACTGTAGCAGAAAATAACAACTTCAACATACCTGCCATGGACTTTAAAGGAACTCCTACAGGAATCGATGTGCGTAAAGTAGTAGAGAAGAATATCGTGCCCAGGATCAACACGGGTATTGCGCACAAAGACCCCGGAGTGGGCCAGGTAGGCGCCGGTATCGTTAAACCGCCATTTGAAATGTTTATTGATGCATTAAAGGAACTGGCCCGTTAAACGGCCAGTTCCTAATCATACATAAATACGGAGGTGAACCGGAGATATGCTTAACTACAGCTATGTGAAATGTAAAGATTTAACGCAGGCTTACGATTTACTTGAAAAAGAAGAACAGGTTTACCCGCTCGCGGGCGGTACAGATTTAATTGTAGGAATGCGTGGAGGTAAATTTGCTGCAAAAATAATAGTAGATATAAAAGATCTGCCCGAGCTTAAAATACTGGAGGAGAATGATCAGGGTATTGTCATCGGTGCAGCGGTAACCCTTAATGAAATTGCAACTTTTAAACCGATCATTGATCACGCATTAGTCCTGGCAGAAGGAGCGCACACTGTGGGAAGTTACCCGATTAGAAACAGGGCTACCCTGGCCGGCAATATATGCAATGCTTCTCCCGCAGCTGATACAGCAGCTCCTTTAATGGTATTAAATGCCCAGGTAAAGATTACCGGCTCCCACGGGAAGCGAACAGTTTCGATAAATGAGTTTTTTGTGGGCCCGGGACAAAACGTTCTTAAAAAAGGCGAACTGGTAGAGTCGGTTTTAATTCCAAGGCCTTATCCCAATGGCACAGGTGTCTACCTGAAAGCCTCAAGAACAGGTTCTGTTGATCTGGCAACCGTAGGAGTGGCAGTTCAGAGCTGGGACAACAAGGTGCAGGTTGCAGTAGGGGCAGTGGCCGCAACACCGGTAAGGGCCATTTCCGTAGAGAAAGCAGTAAATGAAAATGGTGAAAAAGATTTGGCCAGGGCTGCATCCCTTGCCCGGGATGATATTTCCCCGATTACTGATTTGCGGGGCTCACGGGAATACAGGTATCATATGGCTGAAGTTTTAATCAGGCGGGGAATAGAAAAGGTAATGGAGGTGTAATAATGTCTGAAAAAATGGCTATAAGCTTTACAGTAAACGGGAATAGAGAGACACGGGAAGTTGAAGTCGGGCATACACTTCTAAAATTTATCAGGGATGAATTACACCTTACCGGCACTAAAAGTGGCTGTGAAATAGGAGAATGCGGAGCCTGCACAGTTATGCTTGATGGTAAACCGGTTAATTCATGCCTGGTTCTTGCCGTGGAGATTGATGGTAAAGAACTTTTAACTATTGAAGGGTTAACTGAAAACGGTGAACTGGATAGGATACAAAAGGCGTTCATCGATCATGCTGCATTCCAGTGCGGGTACTGCACTCCCGGTATGATCATGTCTGCCCGGGCCTTGCTTGAACGCACAGCTAATCCTACAGATGAAGATATTAATCAAGCTTTGAGTGGCAATTTATGCCGTTGCGGAGCGTACCAGGAAATCAGGGAAGCAGTTAAAGCTGCTTCGAAAAAATAGATGAAAGGAGGAGCTAAGATGGCTGAATTAAAGACGGTTGGAACTTCGGTGCAAAGAAAGGATGCCATAGAAAAGGTTACAGGATCGGCCCAGTTCATTGAGGATAGATACATGGGCCCCATGCTTCATGCAAAAATGAAAAAAAGCACTGTGGCTCATGGCAAGATTAAAAATATTAATATTGAAAAAGCAAAAGCACACCCCGGTGTTAAAGCAGTATTAACCGGTAAGGATTACCCAAATAAAATAGGCCTCTACCTGATCGACAGGGACTTCCTGGCAATTGAAAAAGTTCGCTTTTGGGGAGAACCGGTAGCCGTGGTTGCTGCTGTAACAGAAAAAGCGGCAGCGGAAGCTGTTGAACTGATAGAAGTTGAATATGATGAGCTTCCGGGCGTATTTGACCCACGTGAATCAATGAAGGACGATGCCCCAATAATTCATGAAGATCTTGGCAGTTATGAAATAGTACCGATATTTTACCCGAAACCGGGCACAAACATTGCCAACCACTTTAAGCTTCGTAAGGGTGATGTTGAAAAGGGATTTGCTGAGGCTGATGTTGTTATTGAAAAAGAATATTATGTTCCTCAGATGCAGCATGTGCCAATTGAAACTCACAAAGCAGCAGTTCAATGGGGGCTTGACGGGAAATTGACTGTCTGGAGTACTGCCCAGTCTCCAAATGTTGTTCGCCAACTTTTGGCAAAATCATTTGATATACCCATGCATAAAATCCGGGTTATATCAAGCTATATCGGGGGCGGTTTCGGCTGTAAGGCAGGCGCTTCAGTAGAAGGCCTGGTAATTCCCCTGGCGAAAATGTTTCCCGGTTATATTGTTAGAATTGTTTTTAACCGTGAAGAAGATATGCAGGGGACCTTCACCAGGCAGGCCCTGTTTTCAAAATTGAAAACTGGTGTGCGCAAAGACGGACGCATTACCGCCCTGGAGTATGAAATGATCTGGGATGGTGGAGCCTACACAGAGTACGGTGTTAATATTGTCCGGGCCGCCGGTTACAGCTCAACCGGGGCCTATGATATACCCAACGTTAAAACAGATTCTTACTGTGTTTACACAAACAACTCTATTGGTGGCCCTGTCCGCGGTTTTGGCATGTGCGAAATGCAGTGGGGAATAGAGAGACAGATCGAAGAGATAGCAAAACAGCTGGATATTGATCCTCTCGAAGTACGTATGATTAACGGTATGAAAAAAGGCTCCACTACAGCAGCAGGCCAGGTTGTTCAAGATGTTGATTATCACAAGTGCCTTAAAACTGTTGCCGATCAAATCGGTTGGGGCAAGAAAGAAGGCAAATTCAGGGGTAAAGGTATAGCCGGGCTTGTAAAATGCCCTGCGCAACCGAGCAATGCAGCATCTTCAGCTATAATTCGAATTAACGAAGATGGTACAGCCCATGTTATGATCGGCGCAACAGAAATGGGCCAGGGAATGCTTACGGTAATAAGCCAAATAGCATCGGAAGCCTTAAATATACCAATAGATAAAATTGACATAAAAGTTCCTGATACTGATTTTACTCCTTATGAGTGGCAGAGCGTAGGCAGCAGGATTACTTATACCTGTGGCACATCTGTAAAAAGGGCTGCTGAAGATGCCCTGGGTCAGATCTATCGTATTGCTGCCGACCTGCTGGAGACTCCCCAGGCGGATCTGACTTTTGACGGTAAAATGGTTTATTCAACAAAAGATCCCGAGATTAAGGCCACAATTCGAGAAATTGCAGACAGCTGTAAAAAGTGTACAGGTGAAGGCATAGCAGGCCCTATTATTGGAAGGGGTTCTTTTGTACCAACAAATATGACCAATCTTGACCCAGAAACAGGGCAGGGGAACCCGGGCTTGTTCTACTGCTTCGGGGCTACCGGCGCTGAGGTAGAAGTTGATCCAGAAACAGGGGTTGTAACAGTGCTGCAACTGGCAGCTGCCATCGATGCCGGCCAGGCAGTTAACCCGCAGCTTTGCAAATCGCAGCTGCACGGCGGTACAATCATGGGCCTTTCAACTGCACTTTATGAAGAAGTAAAATTTGATAAGGGAGTAATGCTTAATCGAAACTTTACAGATTATAAGATTTCAACAATTGACAATACGCCTCATATTGAAAGCTTCATTATCGAAACGCCTGAAACAAACGGCCCATACGGTGCCAGGGGTATCGGGGAGCAGCCGATGATAGCGGTAGCCCCTGCAGTTGCTAACGCTGTGTGCGATGCCCTGGATATTGAGTTCAATACATTCCCGCTCACACCCGAAAAAGTATGGAAGGCGATCCAGGATAAGAAATAGTTTATAAAAAGGCAATTTAAGCGGGGGAAGGATAAACCTTCCCCCATACTTTTAAGAGGGACGGTTTAATGATTCCAAAACAGGTACTAATACGGGGTGCGGGTGACCTGGCCTCAGGGGTGGCTCACAGGCTTTTCATGTCGGGTTTTAAAATTGTTATGCTTGAATTACCCCAGCCACTGGTCGTAAGAAGAACAGTTTCCTTTGCTTCAGCAGTATATGCTAAAAAAATGACAGTAGAAAACGTTGAAGCTGTATTGTGCAATAGCTATGAAGATGTTGAAGTGGTTAATAATGAAAACAAAATTGCATTGCTAATTGATCCTGAAGCTTTATGTATTAAGACTTTAAGGCCCAAAATCCTGATTGATGCCAGGATGATAAAAACAGCTGTAACTGGCAGCTTAAAAGATGCAGAACTGGTTATAGGACTTGGACCAGGCTTCTTTGCAGGTTTTACTGCTCACGCTGTAGTGGAAACAATGCGCGGGCCTGATCTTGGGGCAGTTATATATAATGGCGAAGCTGCTAAAAACACGGGCGTGCCAGGTTTAGTAGGAGGAGTCGGTATGGAAAGGCTGTTAAAGGCGCCGCAAAGTGGAATATTTGAACCTTTGAAAGAAATAGGTGACCTGGTTAAAAAAGACGAGATAGTGGCTTGCGTAAACAAATCACCTGTTCGAAGCAAAATAGACGGATTGATTCGAGGTTTGCTTTATCCAGGTTTAAAAGTTGGAGAAGGCATAAAAATTGGTGATATTGACCCCAGGGGAATGGAGATTAATGTTTATAGGATTTCTGACAAAGCGAGAGCAGTAGGAGGCGCTGTTCTTGAAGCGATCCTTAACCGCTACCACTTTGATAATATTAGTAAAATATGATATATTAAATAACGTAAGCACTAATATTTAATCAAGGGAGACAAACTAGATGGACAAAGGAAATAATGCCCTAAAAATAGATTCGTTTGATTACTGCTTTTGTTTCGACTGTAATAAAATGAAAGATATTAGAGATGTCGTAGCTACTTCATCGGGATTAAAATGTATTACATGTGGTGGGTATAACCTGTATGAGGCAGGTTGGATTGCCTGCCCGCACCAAAAAATGTCTGCTGTAAAGTGCCCGCGGGCAGGGAAAGGGATTGTTAACCTGGGTTCAGGCCTTGAATGTATAGATCGCTGTTACTTCCGGGCTTGATATTTGACATGGATCAGCTTTCTCTTCGCCAGTCACTAGAAATTGATCACAACACCGTGGCCTCATTTTATGGGGCGGGTGGTAAAACTTCTTTATTGCTAAAACTCGCATCTGAAATCAGTGAAGGCGGAAAAAAAGTTCTTTTAACAACAACGACAAAAATGTATGCTCCTGAAGGCTTGCCTCTTTTCACCCTCGACAGTACGCAAGATGTTTTCACAGCATTAAGAGAACACTTTAACAATAATCGTATTGCTGTGCTGGCTGATTCTATTCTTGTTGATGGAAAACTGTGCGGCATAGAAGCTTCGCTTGTAAAAGAGCTGCACGATTTTTTAAAAGTAGGAACTTTAGTTGAAGCTGACGGTGCGAGAGGACGGTCTTTAAAGGGATATCGAGATAATGAGCCTGTTATCCCTGAATGCTCCAGCCTGGTTATCCCTGTTATCGGAGCCGATGCCTTAAACTTTGTTATTGATGAAGAATCAGTTCATTGCGCTGCAGAGCTATTGAAAGCAGTTCCTGCAGCAAGTAAGGGATCAAAAATAACAGAAGATATAATCGCGGAATCTTTTATTTACATGGGCAGGCTTGGAAAATCACAGGCTAAGGCTGCAAAAATATTTTACTTATTAAACAAGGCGGATAAGTTAACTAATTTTAACTATACTGCTCTAGAGCTGCTTTCCAGATTAAAAAATAATGATCATAAAGCAACAGCACTGCTACTAACCGAGGCAAAAAACAGCAACCCAGTACCAGGTTACTTTTCTTGTGGTTCTGATAGCGCCAGGCCACATGTTTCCAGCGTGGTGATGGCTGCCGGTGAGTCAAAAAGAATGGGTAAAGATAAATTAAACCTGCCGATAAATGGTATGAGTATGCTTGAAGCTACTTTAAAAAATCTTTATGATGCCGGTATCAAAGATATTGTGGTAGTAGTGCAGCCCGGCAGTAAATGGCTTAAAACAGTTGATCGAAAAATATATAAGGTGGTCGAGAACCAAAAATATAAGTCAGGGATGGCAGAATCTTTAAAGGCAGGGCTTAATGCAGTAGATCACAGGTCGCAGGGTGTAATATTTTCCCTGGCAGATCAACCATTGGTTCCTCCCAAACTATATTCTGATTTAATAGATTTCTATTCCACCAGGCTTGACCTGGTTACATTCCCGGTTTATAAAGAAAAAAGAGGGAACCCGGTTATTTTTGACAGGAGGACATGGCCAATTCTGCAAAAGCTGGCCGGCGACCAGGGGGGCAGGGCTATCATTGAAACTTTGCCTGAAAGTAAAATCGGTTTCATGGAAACTGACTATAAAGCGGTTGTTTTAGACATAGATACGCCTGGGGATTATAAAGCAATAATAAAAAGGATATAGCTTGTGGGTTTTGAAAGGAGTATTAAATATAATGGATTTAAGCGTTTCAGTAATCGGCACAGTTTTTATTGACTGCAAAGGGTTTGCCTGTAATGAGTACTTTCCGGATGGAAGAAATCTCGGAGATATTGAGTTTGTTCATGGTGGAGTCGGGCGAAATGTGGCTGAGAATTTATCAAAAATGGATTTACCTGTCAAGCTAATTGCAAGCGTCGACAAAAACTCGATGGGACAGGAGGTTCTTGAAACTTTAAACAATAAAGGCGTAGATATAGATGATGTAATGCTTGCAGAAAACGATGGGATGGGGATGTGGCTGGCTATCATTAATGAAAGAGGTGATTTGGCCGGTTCAATTTCCAAAATGCCCGATCTTACATTACTGGAAAAGCTTATAGTTGAAAAAGGCGGAAAATTAATAGAAGAATCTTCACATGTGATCCTGGAGTTAGACTTAAACAGTAAGCTTACCCGCAATGTTATGGATTTGTGCAATAAAAAAGATAAGCCGGTTTACGGAATTCCAGGGAACCTGGATATAATCATGAAAAACCTTGATATATTACCAAAACTTGAATGTTTCATCTGTAACGATTTTGAAGCAGGAACAATTATCGGTAAAGATTTAAACAGCTTATCTTTGGAAGAAATTAAAAAGCAGTTAATGAATCATTTCTTTACTGAAAACCTGAGCTCAAGATATAGTATTGTTACCCTCGGCAGCCTCGGCTCAATTTATTATAACAGGGATAGTAAAGAAGTTGGGTATCACAAGGCGATCAAAACTAAGGTGGTAGATACAAGCGGCGCAGGAGATGCATATTTCTCTGGTACTGTGGCTGGGTTGATTAAAGGGTTGCCTCTAAAAGATGCTGTTATGTCTGGAACTAAAGTAGCTTCCTGGACAATTAGCTCTAATAAAAGCATCTGCAGTAACCTGCGAGCTAAGGAGAAGGAAGAGAACTGTAAGCTCTTTTCCCTGCATAGCTAACTTAAAAATGCTGAGTTGATATAGCTAAAATTATTGGCGCAGCTTTTTTATGCTTAGTGTTTTATCGAATGTAAGATTTAGTTGCAGGATTGCAAAGCAACAAAAACGAATATTATTATGCTCAGGCAATTGAACGAATAACTATTACAAAGTTGAGGGAGTTACATGGATAATAAAAAACAGTTACTGGCATCGCACAAAGTATTAGAAGAGGTTCCCTTTGAAATAGTACCGCTTAACAGGGGTTATGCAGACAGAACATTGCGTATTGATCTCGATAAAAATGAAATTAGTACCGGTGTAGTTACACAACAAATGAAAGAATTATGGACAGGCGGTAAAGGCTTTGATTTATGGCTTATGCTTCAGGAAATTAATAAAGATACGAAGTGGGACAGCAGCAATAATCCAATTTGCTTTTCATCTGGCCCACTGGGTGGAACAACTTCTTTCCCAGGGTCAGGAAAAACTCTTGTAACAACCCTTTCTCCGCTAACCAACCTGGTGATCGACAGTAATGTTGGCGGTTATTTCGGGCCATTTTTAAAATTTGCCGGCTTTGATGCTTTGACAATTGTTGGCAAAGCTAAAGAGGATGTTATTATCCTGATAGATGCAGAAAAGGGCAGCATAAGCATTGAAACTGCGCCTGAGGAAAATGTTGATTCACACCTGGTTGCAGAAGAACTGACAGAAGCCTATGCTAACTCAGATCTGGATAAAAAGAATATCGCCGTAGTTTCTGCAGGTAAAGGCGCAGAACACTCCAGGATGGGAATACTTAATTTTTCATTTTGGGACTGGAGAAGAAGCGCTGCCCGCTTAAAGCAGGCAGGTAGAGGTGGAGTAGGAACAGTTTTTAGAGATAAAAAGATAAAAGCAATCGTAATAAAAAATAAACACTTTACCCCGGCCTGGAGGATAGAGGAAAACAGGGTGGCACACCTTGTCACCCCGAAAAAAATCTATCTCCAGGATGACATTGATGACATTGCAGTTATTAAAGGTATTATAGGAAAATGGGATTACGATCCGGATTATGTAATTGAAATGATGCAGGATATACAGGATAAATTTAAATATATTTCTAAAACTGCCCTAGATTTAATCTGCTCCTATACTGGTTCACCCAAGGCAAACATTTACCACATAGCTACCTTTTACAAATCCTTTAGCCTAGAGCCGAAAGGTGAAACTTTAATCCAGGTTTGTGTTGGCACTGCCTGCCATGTAAAGGGTGCGCAAAATGTTTTAAATTCTTTTGAAAGAATACTTGACATTAAAGACGGCGGCACGACTAAAGATCGAAAATACAGCCTTGAGGGTGTTCGCTGCCTGGGAGCATGCAGCATAGCACCTGTGATAAAAATCGGGGAAGAAGTTATTGGGAACGTGCAAGCCCGTGATGTCGGTAAAATTCTTAAGGATTATGAAAAACTTGAGAAAACCGAAGATGAAATTATAAAAGTTAAAGACGATGAAATTATTACAAGGATTAGCAAAGCCGATCTTGAAAAGATTAAGGCCAGGCACCTGGATAGTGCTGCCGGATACAAGGGCATGCTGATGGTTTGTACAGGAACTGGATGTGTCTCTGCAAAGGGGTTTGAAATAAAAAAACTGGTAGAAGAAAAACTGGAAGAAAAAAACCTTCAGGATGATTTTCTGGTTGTAGGAACCGGCTGCAACGGTTTCTGCGCTGTTGGGCCGATCATAGTAATTCAACCAGACGGAATATTCTACCAGAAAATCGCCCCGGAATCTGTAGACGAGATTATTGAAAAACACCTGGTTAATGGTGAACTTGTTGAGGAACTGCTATACAAAGATCCTGTATCAGGTAAAACTTATACCAAAATGGACCAAATTGAATTTTTTACCGGTCAACAGTTAATAGCGCTGCGTAACAAAGGCTTGATAGATCCTGAAAACATAGATCACTACATCAGCCGGGATGGTTATAAAGCCTTAGCCAAGGCGCTGGAGATGGATGGTCAAGAGATTATAGACGAAGTTATTAAATCAGGTATCCGGGGAAGAGGCGGAGGAGGTTTCCCAGCCGGTATTAAATGGAAATCATGTCTAAAAGCAATGATAGAGCGTGAAGAAATATCTTACATAGTCTGTAATGCCGATGAGGGTGATCCGGGAGCTTTCATGGATCGCAGTATTATTGAAACTGATCCCCATTCTGTAATTGAAGGGATGCTAATTGCTGCAAAAGCGCTCAATGCTAAGGAAGGGTTTATTTATATCCGCAAAGAATACCCACTGGCGCTTGAAAGGCTGCAAACAGCGCTCAGCCAGGCAAGAAAGAGAGGCTTACTGGGTGAGTCAATTCTTGGCAGTAATTTTTCCTTCGATATAGAAATTCACAGGGGAGCAGGAGCATTTGTCTGTGGCGAATCATCAGCTTTAATGGCTTCAATGTCTGGTAAAGCGGGTGAGCCAAGGGCAAAATATATCCATAACGTGGAATATGGTTACAGGGAAAAGCCTACGGTGTTAAATAATGTTGAAACCTGGGCTAATATACCGGTGATTATTGACAAAGGCGCAGATTGGTTTGCTTCAATTGGAACAGGTGATGTTTCTGACAACCCCTGGAACGGTTCCAGTGGAACCAAGGTATTTTCATTAGTGGGCGATGTTAACAATACCGGTCTCGTAGAAGTGCCAATGGGAATCACCCTGAATGATATAGTATATAAAATCGGGGGCGGAATTCCAGGGGACAGGGAGTTTAAGGCCATTCAAACCGGTGGACCCTCCGGTGGTTGTATTCCGGCTGATATGCTGCATATGAAGGTTGACTTTGATTCATTAACAGAGGCTGGATCGATGATGGGCTCCGGTGGGATGATCGTAATGGATGATCACACCTGCATGGTTGATGTGGCCCGCTATTTTATCAACTTCCTGATAGATGAATCTTGCGGGAAATGTACAGCCTGTCGTGAAGGGCTTTACGCATTAAGCGATATCCTGACCCGCATAACAAGGGGAGAGGGAAGGGATGAAGATCTTGAACACCTGGAGCATCTTTCTGAGACAATAGTAGAAACCAGTCTCTGCCAGCTTGGGGGAACTGCTCCCAACCCGGTGTTAAGCACAATTAAGTATTTCAGGGACGAATACGTTGCACACATCAAAGATAGAGTGTGCCCGGCTGGTGTATGCAAGGAATTAATCGCTTATTCAATTAATGATAATTGTACCGGTTGTGTAATCTGTGCCAAGAACTGTCCTACTGAAGCGATAACCGGCAGCCCTAAAGAGCTTCACACTATTGAACAGGAAAAATGCATCAAATGCGGAATCTGCCTGGAATCATGCAAATATAACGCTGTGGAGGTAAAATAATGGCTACTCAAACTAAAGCAGGCCCAAAGAAAATAGATATTAACATTAATGGCGAGACTGTCACTGCAGTAGAAGGCACTTTCCTGTTACAGGCTGTGCTGGACGCCGGTTACACAGTACCTACCCTCTGCCATCATAAAGATTTAACGCCTGATGGTACCTGCAGGCTCTGTATATGTGAAATAGAAATCAAGGGAAAAAAAAGAACGGTAACCTCTTGCAATTACCCGGTCCGCGAGCCGGTTAGTGTTATTACAAACAGCGAAAAAATAAAGAAACACCGAAAAAAACTGGCTGAAATGTACCTGGGGCGCTGGCCGAACGTTGAAGTAATACAGAACATTGCAAAATTATGCGGAGCATCAGATAAGGAGAAATATAAAAGCGAAATAACTGATTGTAACCCGAAAGCCTGTATATTATGCGGGCATTGTGTTCGCGCCTGCAATTCATTTATGCTTCAAAACATACTTGGGTATGCAGGGCGTGGAATTAAGAGACACATGACAATGCCATTCGGTGATGTTGACCCATATTGCGTGGGTTGCACATCATGCGCATATGTTTGCCCGACAGGGGCGATACAGATAACTGATGATTTAAATAACCCCGTAAACCCTGAGTTGATCAGGAACCACGGCATGAAAGTAAACGCCGAAATGGCAACACTTGATGCACAGCAATGCAGGATGCGGGAAGTGGGTACTGCTAATATTGTAGAAGTAATGGATGCTTACGATCTTTTGCCGGTCCATAATTTCAAGTTCGGGAAGCATCCTGAAACTTATAAAATAGACTCCAAAGTGATGAAAAAAGAATATTTTACACAGGGCGCTGCTGACGCCTGCTGGTTGGGCTGCTCAATGGCCTGCGCCAAGGCTGTGGATGGATTCGAGTTAAAAACGGGACCTTATAAGGGTGAAAAAGTAGTAGTTGACGGGCCTGAATATGAAACTGCTGCAGGCGGCTCAAACATGGGCTTTTTCGACCTGGATTATATCGTGGAATATAATTTTTACTGTGACACTTATGGTGTTGACACTATATCATTTGCAACTACAATGGCATTCGTCATGGAAGCTTTCGAAGCTGGTGTTATTAATAAAGAGCATACAGGCGGCAAAGACTTAAAATTTGGGGCAATGGAAGAAGCGCTTGAGTGCCTTCATGAAATGGCCAGGGGGGAAGGTTTTGGTGTTGATGTCGGCCAGGGAGTTCGCTGGCTTAAGAATAAGTGGATTAAAGAATATGGAGCCGACCCCTGTTTTCTCCAGGATATTGGAATGGAAGTTAAAGGGCTTGAGTTTTCAGAATATGTTTCTAAAGAATCATTGGCCCAGCAGGCCGGTTATTCAATGGCTATCAAAGGGCCGCAACACGATGAAGCCTGGCTGATTTTTATCGATATGGTAAATAATCAAATTCCGTCCTTTGAAGACAAAGCTGAAGCTCTTTACTACTTTCCATTGTTCAGGACATGGTTTGGACTGCTGGGGCTATGCAAAATTGTATGGAATGATGTGGCTCCTGCAGATAACAGCAAGTACCCTCCACAGGAGGCAGCAAAAATACCTGAACACGTGGAGAATTATTGGAAATTCTTTGAAGGCATGACCGGTAAAGCCTTAAATGAAGAAAAAATGTTATTACAATCAGAAAGGGTTTTTAATTTACAGCGAATTATGAGCTACTATCTTGGTTATGGAACCAGGGAAGATGATATTCCACCTTTGAGGGCCATCGGCCCTGTTACTGAAGAAGAATACCTTTCACGTGAAGAGCGCTATGACAAGCAGATGAAAGAAGAAATTGGTATTGACCCTGAAGGGAAAACTGTCCAGGAAAAACTGGCTATTACACGTGATTACCGGTATAAACAATATAATAAAGTGCTTGATGCTGCATATCAACGCCGGGGATGGGATAATAACGGGGTGCCAACCCTTGAAAAAATTAAAGAAATAGGGATTGATATTCCCGAAGTGCTGACTATGCTTGAAAATGGTCATAGCTAAAGTAGGAGAAAGTTTCATGATAAAGGTGAATAAAAAGGAAAAATTAGAATGGCACCAGGGTATGACAGTGCAGGATGTTCTGGATAAAATGGGCTACATTTACCCTCAAATAACTGTCACAGTAAACGGACGGTTGGTGCAGCGTGAAGATTACCATACTCATGAAGTTCCTGACCATGCTGACGTTAATGTTTTTCACCTGGCGCACGGCGGTTAATGCATTAGGTTTATAGTTGTCAGGCTGACAAGATAATGAAGTAAGATGCAATTGACAAAACAGGTAAAGCTTTAAAGAGAAGTTAATTATAGTGTGTAAATAGGATGTCATTTCGCTGTTTTTTTATAAATACAGGACCTTACAATACAGAAGGACGGGAGTCAATTTATCCCGTCCTTACTGTGTTTTTTGGGATGGTGAGCCATCCAGGGCTCGAACCTGGGACACCCTGATTAAAAGTCAGGTGCTCTACCAACTGAGCTAATGGCCCATTTATGGTGGAGAGGACTGGATTCGAACCAGTGAAGGCGCTGCCAGCAGATTTACAGTCTGCCCCCTTTGGCCAACTTGGGTACCTCTCCACGCTTGCTCATGGAGCCGACGAAGGGAATTGAACCCCCAACCTGCTGATTACAAATCAGCTGCTCTACCATTGAGCTACGTCGGCCAAACAATCTTGCCTCCAAAGCAGTTTATAGTATAGCCTATTTTAATAGAAACGTCAACATTGCTAAAGCAGTATTTTTGCATTTATCGATAGAAAAATTTATAATGAATTAACACCATAATTGGCTTAATTAAGGGGGGAAATAGTTGAGAAATATTAAAGTTGCTATAATCGGGGGAACAGGGGTTTACAACCAATCATTACTGGATAATGAAAAAGATATCACCGTGGAAACCAGTTATGGTCTTGTTACTTTAAAACGGGGCGACTATAAAGGCAGGGTTGTCTTTTTTATGCCCCGCCATGGAGGAGAACACTCCGTTCCGCCTCACCTGGTAAACTACAGGGCTAACATTGCTGCGTTAAAAATGCTGGACGTTGACGCTGTAATTGCAACTGCAGCAGTTGGAACCCTACGTGAAAATATGCCTCCAGGCAGCAGGGTGGTTATTGATCAATTTATAGATTATACAAGGTCAAGGGCACTAACTTATTACGAAGGTAAAAATGGATTCGTAGTCCATACAGACTTTACCAATCCATATTGTCCGCAGGTAAGAAGAGAAATATTGCAAGCCGGCAGTATCCTAGGCCAGGATTTAGTAGATGGCGGGTGCTATGTTTGTTGCGAGGGACCTCGTTTTGAAACCCCTGCAGAAGTAAATATGATTTCCGCCTGGGGAGGCGATCTAGTTGGCATGACAAACGTTCCTGAAGTAGTTCTCGCACGTGAAGCAGGTCTTTGCTACGCAACTATTGCCTTGCCTACCAATTATGCGGCAGGGATATCTGTTACGCCCCTCACTCATGAAGAAGTGCTAGAAGAGATGGATAAAACAAAGCCTGAACTTGAT
>SLQM01000050.1 GCA_007131435.1 Syntrophomonadaceae bacterium | reverse complement strand
GGTCTTCTATACCGCCGGGAGGGGGAAGCCGGCAGCGCCGAAAAAGCGCTGCTCGCTGAAAAAGGCAAGCTGCAGCTAAGCCCGGTGGAACCCTTTCACACCCCTTCGCCCTTAAGCGCCCATCTGTTAATCGATCTGGCCCGCCCCGTGGTTTTAGAGCCGCGGGCTGCAAAAACAATCATCATCTCCTTTCCCCTTGAACTGGCAGCTGCCTTTTCGCACCGCCGCTCCGCGGGCGAGCGCATTCTCGATATCTTTTCGCTTAACCGGGCCAAGTTCACCCTCTACGGCGGCTTTACAGACGGCCTGCTCTGCAAGTACTGGCAGAGCGATATCTATAAAACGGCCCCGCAGCTGAACCCCCTGAAAGAAGGGGTGATGAAGCTGGCCATTCAAAACCAGGCAGCGAAATGGGTTGAAGTAAAAAAGGCAGTATTCAGCGCCCAGGCGATGAAAATATATTACAGTCCGCACCAGGTTTCCCTGAAAGGGCTGATGAAAATCAACAGCGAAACTGCGGCAGAAACCAGCTTTATCGATCAGCCGCTGCAGCCGGGCATGAACCGGGCCCTGGAACAGTTCAGCGGCCGGTTTTTAAACCTGCCGGCCAGGACCTTAATGGAGGAGGGTTACTGAGATGTTCGAATGGCTGAATGTTATAGTCTACCGGGAAGTGACCTGGTTTAACCTGGTCACGGCCCTGTTGATCTTCTTTGCAGCCCTGCTCCTGTCCAGGCTGTTTACCACCCAGTTCAGGCGCGCCTTCAAGGAAAAAATGAACAAGGAGCAGCTGGAACTGATGGCCAAGCTGGTGGCTTACGGCATCATGGTCGTTGCCCTGCTCTGGATCATGCCCACCCTTGGCATTGAACTATCCGGTCTGCTTGTAGCCGGGGGAATTATCGGCCTGGCCGTCGGCTTTGCCAGCCAGAGCATTATCGGCAACCTGATCAGCGGCCTCTTCCTGATGGGGGAAAGGCCGGTCAAGATCGGCGATCACGTTGAAATCGGAGAGCACCGCGGCTTCGTGGAAGATATCCATATTATTTCCACCACCATTCGCACCCTGCAGGGGCTTTACCTGCGCGTACCGAACGAAACGGTATTTACCTCCAGCATCACCAACTACTCCAGCAACCTGGTTCGCCGCCTGGACCTGGATATCGGGATTCGCTATTCAGATGATGCCGAAAAAGCGATAGAAGTGATCAGGGAAGTAATAGACGCTCATCCCATGGCCCTGGTTGATCCGCCCACTTTTGTCTTCGTCGACAGCCTGGGCGATAACAGCGTCGATATTGTAGCCCGCATCTGGGTTCCCACCTCCGAATGGTACGCCACCCAGCGCGAACTGCTCTGGAAGTTCAAGGTGGCCGTGGAAGCGGCAGGCATCCAGGTGCCCTTCCCCCAGCGGGTTGTCTGGTACGGCGCAGATGAAGAAAAAACCGAAAATGGATAAGCAGGTAACCTTTTGACCCTGCAGCGCTGATCAAAGGTATTTAAACAGGATCGCAGCCGGCAGCCCAAAACTTGACTCAAAGCCCTGCAGGTGTACAATAAGGTATAAAGGCAGGTGTTTAAAGTGGGTCACCCCGACCGCAGACCGAAAAGAGAGCGCAAAAAAAAGCGGCAGAAAATGCTTTCCCGCCGCAATCTATACGATCGCACCTTGGACTTAACCCCCTACAACGCTGTCGGCCCGATGGTCAAAGGCGAAGAATTCACCATTAAGTATAAATAATAGCGCTGCGGGAAAGAGGAGAGAATTTAACCTGGGCAACTATATTGATCTGCACAGCCACATTTTACCGGGTATTGACGACGGCCCGTCTGTCATGTCCGAATCTGTCAGCCTGGCCCGCGCCTATGCTGCCTCGGGTTACGGGACTGTAGTGGCCACCCCCCACGCCGGCGGAGGCCGCCCCACCCCGGATGCAATCATTGCCCTGCTGCAGGAGCTGCAGCATGAACTGAAAAATAAAAAAATCCCTCTGGAAGTCTTACCCGGCGCCGAGCAGCACATTGAACCGCAGACCCTCAACCTGCTGCAGAATAAGGAGCTTTTAACCTTAAATCATACCCGCTATTTCCTGCTGGAGCTGCCTTTTTCCCAGCCCCTGCCGCCCTACACGGAAGAGCTTATTTTTAACCTCACCGCGAGCGGCTATATCCCGGTCATTCCCCACCCGGAAAGAGCCTCTGCCCTGCTGCAGGATCCCCAGCTTATATTTCGACTCCACCAGGCAGGAGCGCTTTTCCAGGTAACCTGGGGCGCCCTTGCCGGCCTGCTCGGACGCGCTGCCCGCAGCCTGGCGCTGACCATGTTTCGTGCTAACCTGGCCCATTTCTTTGCCACCGATGCTCATCACGCAGAAACCGGCCTTTTAGCTTTTGGTAAGGCAGTGGCTGTCCTGGAGAAAGAGGCAGATAAAGGCTCAGGGCAAGAAAATAACCTTCCCCTGGCCCATCTCTACCTCGAGCACCGCCCCCGCCAGCTATTAACCAACCGGCAGCTTGACCTGCCCCCTGCAGCCGAGCCGCGGGCGAATGCGGAACAAAGCATCTCTACCTTCTCCCGCATCCGCCGCAGAACTGGCCGCTAAAACTGTTTCTGGTATATATAGGCATCGCTAAACCCAGCCCGCTGCGCCTCCGAAAGGCGCTGGCGGGCATTTTCAAGATAGGCGAAGGCTCCAACCTGGACCGTGTAAAGGGTAGTGCCGGGCGCAATCCCGCCGCCAGAGACAGCGCTTTTTGAACCGCTCTCCCGTGCCCCTCCGGCGGCTGCGCCACCTGGCGGCACTCCCAGCGCAGCCTGCACCCCGCGGGCTACACCGCCTGCCAGCGCTTCAACAAAAGGCGGTTCCCGCCACAGGCCGGCTTCTCTCGCATTGTCCAGGAAAAGCGACTCGATCAGCACTGCCGGGCGCGGGTTGTAGCGCAGCACGTAAAACGCAGCCTGCTTCATACCCCGGTCAACAATTTCCCAGCGGTTTAAAGCCCCCATAATTTCGGCATGCAGTGCTTTCTGCATCGCTACAGCGGGGTCTCTTGCCCCCAGCCCGCGGTAGATAAACGATTCAAAGCCCCTTCCCCCGCCGGCATTGGCATGCAGGGAAAGGAACAGGTCCGGTTCAGCCCGGCGGCTTATAGCCACCCGGTCGGCCAGGGAAAGGTAAATGTCCCGTTCCCTGGTTAAAAGCACCTTTACCCCGTCCAGGCGATCTGCCACCTTCAAGGCCAGCATCAGGTTTAAATCCTTCTCCCTCAGCCCGTTATATGAAGCCCCGGGGTCGTAACCCCCGTGGCCCGGGTCAAGCAAAACAACCGGTTTACTCATTATCTTATTACCTCCTCAAAAATTTTTCCTGGGGACATTTCCCCACCGGAGGTATGCCCCCTCCAGACCGGTGGAACTGTCCTCCTGTCACTTTATTTAGCGCTTGATCAGCGCTTCCGAAAGCGAATGGATGCTCTCGGTCAGGGTCTCAAGTTTTCCCTCCAGGCGCACCAGCAGGTATAAGCTGACCGCCACGGGGAAACCGAAATTGCCGATCAAAACAACCATCTCTTCCATCACCTCAGTCACCTCCTCTCAGCTAAACCTTTTTCTATACAGCCAGTAGAGGCAGCCTTGCCGGCTGCCTCACTTTTTCGCCCAGCTTCTAAAACTCTTCCAGCACGTTGACCGCCCTGGAAACAACCTGGGCCCTAACCTTATCTACAATATCGCCCCCGGTGGTCTGGAACACGTTACGGAAAATTACTGAATCCATAACATTTGATACTTCCAGGGGGGTAATTTCAGGGTCAGGGTCGCTTACCGATATGGTAGTGTTGCGCCCGTCAAAGTTCCTGAATATAAGCTGCAGTGTTTCACTCATTTAGTTCACCTCCTTTCAGCCTGATTTGGCTTTTACAGGCTACCCCTGCAAACAGTTTTTACTCTTCTTCCAGTTCATACTCGTCTACGCGGCGCACGGTGCTTAAGGTGTGCACCTGCAGGCTGCCGATTTCGGTGGCCAGTTCATAGAGGTCTTCGTTATCGGCTGACGGCTTGACATTAGAGTATGAGCGGGTGCGGAAAAGCGGGTTTAAGTCTTCGTCAAACCCGGTATTTAACCGCAGCTGCAGCCTTGCACTTACCGGTATAGCGTTAACAGGCATCTTGTCACCTCCTTTTCCTGCGGGGCTTTCTCCCCGGGCTCCTTGCTCCCGGTTCGCCCCTGTTCTGGT
>SLQM01000229.1 GCA_007131435.1 Syntrophomonadaceae bacterium | reverse complement strand
GCATGGAGTTGATTTCGTCCAGAAACAGGCTCCCTTTATTGGCTAATTCAATCAACCCCACTCGATCTATAGCTCCCGTGAAAGCGCCCTTGGTCGTGCCGAAGAGGATTCCTTCAAGTAAATTTTCCGGTATGGCAGCACAGTTTATTGTGAGAAAAGGCCCATCGGCGCGGGGTCCAGCATTGTGAATGCTTTGGGCAATCATTTCTTTGCCAGTTCCTGTTTCACCATATATCAAAACTGATGATTCACTGCCGGCGCCGGCTTTACCCCACTTGATGCTTTCTTTAATTTGTTCGCTGTTGCCCAGGATTTGGTCAAATGTGTAGTAAGTATTATTCTTTTTAGCCTTTGGTTTTTTACTGTGAATAAACTGCTTTTGAAGCTGTAATACCTTTTCAGCAAGCTCTTTAAACTTTATAAAGTCCTTGGTGATTGCAACTGCGCCAATTATTTTGTTTTCAAAATAGATTGGCATAGCGCTGCATACAATACTTACATACTTCCCATCTCGGGTAACATAATTCTGGTAGGTGTCATATGTGTGTAGGCCTTCATTAAGAGCTTTTAAAACATAGGATGTTTCTTCATCCAGGTCATATACTTCTGTCCAGTGTTTCCCAATAATGTCATTTGTCAGGCCATCCAGTGCTTGTTGAGATGGATTTATATAGCTAACCCTGCCGTTGATATCAGCTACATGGATGCCTTCATCAATTGAGTTAAGGATGCTTTCGTAAATGTCTTTCAGCAATTTTACCTCTGCGAAGCGATTACCAAGCTCAATGTTAAAATGGTTGTCAGAAAAGAACAATGCCTTATAGATGCCTTCCGATAAAGCAATTGTCTCATTCCTGACGGTAAAGCTTTTTCGTAGAGGCTTATATTCGTAATTGCTAATCTCTTTTTCACAGTCAATGCCTGGGAGGATAGATTCAATTGGTTTTCCTGTAAGGTTGGCAGTGTTAGTATCGATGATAGTTAAAAACTTGTGATTTAACTTTAATATATTGTTCTTCTGGTCAAGGATGATTATTGCTTCATGTGTTTTATCTAAAACGGCTTCAAGCAGCCTGTTCTCTTTTATCATAAAAATACACCTTCCAGTGGTTTTAATAAATTATTTAAGTAAAGGTATTTGCTAAAAAATAAAAAAATCCTGCATGACAAAATAAAATCAAAAAAAATGTAAAGGTAGGTAAAGAAAATTATACATTTTAGACAATTTGGACCGCTTGTGATTTGTGGTTGTTGTTAAAACGTCAAAGCAGAGAGTTAAATAAACGCTGAATGCGATGAACAGAAAGGCTTACCGATATAAATATTGCACCCTTAAGCTGTGGCATGAAAATTGCTTCTTTATTGCTTATTCAGGCATCTCAAACCGTTTTAAGTTAAATCTGATAATTATGATATGCAAACAATTCAAATTAACGAAGGCAAATTAATTACATAAATGTACTTTAAAATTTTCCACAAGTATATTATAGTATAAAAAGTAATATTGTGCGTCAGGTTTTACTTGGCTTATCAAACATGATAGGAGATTGCAGGTTGGAGGTGGCATATATTTAGTACTCTTCATGATAGATAGCCGCGCTTGGATTTAAACATAAAGAGGAGTTGATTCAATGGATCTATCTGCCACAGGAGATATTTTATTAGCCGGAATCTTAAGGGGCGGGCTTTTTGTCCTGATAGCGATGGGGCTATCCCTTGTTTTTGGAGTTATGAATATCCCGAATTTTGCGCATGGTGAATTTTACATGCTTGGTGCTTATTTTGCATATTTCTCCTATGCAGTTTTTGGTTTGAACCCAATACTCTCGATTATGATTGCAGGATTGGGCGGCTTTATTTGTGGGGCGATAATGGAGAGAACGGCTTTTAGGGCTTTGCGGGTTCGCCAAAAAGGTAATTGGGTGATGAATAGTTTTTTGCTGACAGTAGGTTTGAGTATAGTTTTGCAAAACTTGACCCAGGCATTGGTTGGAACAAGATTTATGGGAATCAGCCATTACTGGCAGGGTAGTATTGCTATCCTGGGCATGAACGTTTCTAACGACAGGGCGGCTGGATTTGTGGTTGCAATGGTTACAGTTGCCTTGTTTTGGTTTTTCCTGACTAAAACCAAAACCGGAAATTCGATCAGGGCTGTTTCTGAAGATGAATCAGGGGCGATGTTGGTCGGTATTAACCTTAACCGAATTTACACCCTTACTTTCTCCATAGCATGCATGCTGGCCGGTATAGCGGGTGCAGCCCTTTTATCTATTAACCCTGCTTACCCGACTATGGGTCTTGCTCCACTTTACAAGTCCTGGTTCGTCGTAATCCTGGTTGGCATGGGCAATGTTGGCGGAACAATAATCGGTGGTTTTATTGTCGGAATGGTTGAAGCTTTATCATACTATAATCTCGGTGCCGGCTGGCAGGATGTTATCAGCCTGCTAGTAATTATTGTTATATTGCTATTTAGACCTTCGGGCTTGTTTGGCAAAGAGGTTAAGGGTGTATGGGAGAGGTGATATGATGCAAACACAACTAAAAGAGAACCCTTTAATGATCAACAGAACGAAGAATATACTAAGAGAGTTCGGTTTCACACCTCTCGGAATTGTCGCGCTTGCCTTGATTGCCCTGGCACCGCTATTTATAGACAACCAGTATTATATACACCTCATCGTGTCCAGCCTGATGTTTGGAGCGCTGGCGATGGGTTTTGATTTTACAGTAGGGTATATCAATATAGTTAACTTTGGTTATGCTGCTTTTATGGGTGTTGGAGGCTATGTTTCCGCCATACTTGTTACCAGGATGGGGATATCGCCCTGGGTAGGGCTGTTGGTTGCTGCTGCTGTTGCCGCAGCGCTTGGTTTTCTTACCGGTATTTTGACACTTCGTTTAAGGGGAATGTTCGCCGCGATTATGGCCTGGTTTCTTGGCATTGTTTTAATGTCACTGGCATCAAACCTTGTTGATTTAACCAGGGGACAGCTTGGCTTAAATGTACCTCTTTTATTTCCCGGGGCTTCAAAAGAACCTTACCTATACACGATGCTTGTCATAGTAATATTTACTTATATAATACTAAGGCGCATGATCAATTCAAAAATTGGGCTAGCCTTCAAGGCTATTGGCCAGGATTTGGAAGCGGCTCAGACATCAGGTATTGATTCAACAAAATATAAAGTTTTAAACTTCACAGTTTCATGTGCTTTCGCCGGCTTGATAGGCGGCTTTTATGGTCATTTTGTTGGTATTCTGACGCCTTCGGTTTTACATACCCGAGTTACAGTGGAGATTCTCGCACTCTGCTATATCGGTGGTCGCGGGTCAATCTGGGGCGGCCTGTTGGCTGCTTTTCTGGTAATCCCAATCTTCGAATTTTTACGCCCGCTGATGGAGATTCGCCTAATTATCTATGGCTTGCTGCTGGTATTAGTAATGATTTATTATCCAGGCGGGCTAGCTCAGTTTCTAAATCAAGTGCTCTTTTATGCAAAAGATTTATTACCTTTCAAGAAGCAAGCTTAAGAGATAGTGCTAGCTTTAAATAGCCTTTACATTTTTGATTATTTCTGACTGTAATTTATTCATCAAAGGAGGTGGAGTTTTATACTGTAAATGATTTTTCTATATTGCTTTACAAGAAAAAAGGAGGGTATTCAATTGACTAGAAAGTCTTATCTTGTGTTAATGCTAGTTTTCGCAGCTGTTTTGATTTTCACCCTGGTTGGATGTGCAGATGATGATCCAGCTCCGGCACCAGCTCCTGAAAATGGTGAACCGGTGGCTGACGAACCGGGACAGGTTTTAAAAGTAGGTATCCTCGGCCCCTTTACCGGCCCTAACTCAAGAGTAGGTGAGGAGTTCATGGGTGCCGTGGAAATGGCAATGGATAATTATGATTGGAGAATTGGCGATTATCAGCTTGAGGTTGTTCAGATTGATTCACAATCTGACCCGGAACGGGCAGTAAGGGCATACGAGGATGCTGCAATCAGGGATGGAATTGATGTTAGCATTCTAAACTGGCACAGCTCAGTGGCAGTGGCCTGTATGGATGCGGCAGCCCGCAACCAGGTGCCCCATTTCTTTGGTTTTGGAGCAACTGATGTGGTAAATGAAAAATATTTAGATGACCCTGATTTTTATAGTTACTGGATTGGCAAAACATGGCCTACCCCTGGCAAGTTAGTTCAGGCTTATGTTGAAACAATTGAGCAGGCTATCGATG
>SLQM01000102.1 GCA_007131435.1 Syntrophomonadaceae bacterium | reverse complement strand
CAAACCCGGATGGCGTAGTAAAAACAGTAACCGTAAGCGGGGAGCAGGTCTGGGATAACCCGGCTGGATTGGAAGAAGAAGATATAAGCTTCCTGCTTGATAATTACTATTACCCCTACCATGAATCTTTGGCAGAAGCAGCAGGGCTTGAAGGGGTTAAGCTTGGGCTCGACTGCCACACTATGCTGGCCGAGGCGCCTGGAAACAGCTTTCTCGCCGGAGAAAAAAGACCCCTGGCCTGCCTGAGCAACCTGGGCAACCGGGAGGGCGAAGAAGCAGGAGAACCGGTAACTGCTCCGCCTGTATTAATCAGGTCTTTGGCGGGAGCGCTTGAAAAAAGGCTAGCTTCCAGCGCAAAGAAGGTTGGCCTGCCGGCAGTGCAGATTAATCAACCATTCAGGGGCGGCTATATTACCAGGAAGCAAGGCAGCGAAGGAACGATTCCCTGGATCCAGGTGGAATTTAACCGCTGTCTTTACCTGGCATCCGAGCCCCGGTCAGCGAAACCGGATGCTGTAACCTTAAGCAAACTAAATGAACTGAAATCCATGTTCATCGAAGCCTTAAAAGAAATAACTTGAAAAAGCCTGAAACGGAGACCTGAAACGGAGACGGTTTTTTTACTGTACTTTAAAAGTTTAGAGGGCGTAGAAGAGAGAAACACCTCCTAGCTGTCTGTCCGGTAATTTAATAATTTAAAGTGTATAACCTGAAAAAAGAGACCGTCCCGTTTCAGGTTTTGGCGGTTTCCGTTGTAGGGTGATGAGTGGGAGGAACTATGGATAAATTTAATAAAACTATTAGATTGCTGATCAGTCGGTCGAGTGGAAGGGCAAGCTTGAATGTGCTGGCCTGGGTTCTATTTCTTATCTGTGGGATAATTTATACCGTTGCAGCGATTCGTGATAAAGACCCGCTCATGATAGCCGGGAGCGTTTGCTTTGTAGTAGCAGTAATTATATTTCTTTTGCCCGATAAAAAATAACCTGAAACACCTGAAATAGGGATAGTTCTTTTTTCAGGTATTTCATAATTTATTAAACGTAGAACAGAGAACCGTCCCCTGTTTTGGACGTAGAACAGAGAACCGTCCCCTGTTATACTGTTATAGGATTGTTTAGCGCTGTGCGTCGCGCTCACGTTTGCGTTCTTCCAGCCTGATTTTACGGCGTTCTTCGGCTTCGCTGAAGCGTCTTTTTTCTTCTTCGCTCTGCAAGTCGAGCAGCGGTACCGGTGCAGGTTTGCCGTCGCTGTCGAGGGCGACAAATGTCAGGTAAGCCGATGCGGTATGGCGCACTTCCCCGGTCAGGAAGTTTTCCGCTTCTACCCGGGTTCCGACCTCCATCGATGATTTGCCCACGTAATTGATACAGGCATTGATTTTCAGCAGGTCTCCCACGTAAACGGGATTGTGGAAATCGAGCCTGTCAATGGATGCTGTTACCACGTTGCTGGAAGCGTGCCTGCCGGCCACGATGCCCGAGGTGTTATCAATTAACTTCATGATCACGCCCCCGTGCACATTACCGGCCAGGTTGGCATCGGCCTGGGTCATCTGCTGCACAATGTAGACACTGCTTTCGTTAGGCGTTTTTGCTTTCATTAAAAATCCTCCCCTGGTTATTAAGCTAATTATAAAAATACATGGTTTACTAGTAAAGGCTTTTCTTTAGAGCGTTATTATTGGTGCTACATTTCGGCTGTTTTATCTGCCTGAGCTCGATAGGACTGCCGAAATATTAATGTTCAATACGGATAATAATAAGCGTCTTGAAAAATAAAAGGGTTTCTGGGAGTTCAAACACCCAGAGACCCCGTATTTACTGGTCGGAGCGAGAGGATTTGAACCTCCGGCCTCTTGGTCCCGAACCAAGCGCGCTACCAAACTGCGCTACGCCCCGTGATTGCAACATGATTATAGCATAGAGCATATTAAAGGACAATACTACTGCTCGATCAATACTTGCGCGATTGCTAATGTGAATATTAAGCGAAAATGTCATTATTTGAGGCCACACATACCACTTGGCAGCAAAGGAGATTATTTTAGCGCAGGTAGTTGAGAGAAATTTGCAAGCCCGGAGCAGAGGCCAGATCTGAAAGAGCTTGAGAAAAAATTAACTTGAGCAAATATTTAAAATATTATTGACATAGAGTCTTCATGTCGTTATAATAATAACATCAAGTTGCTATCAATTGAGTGAACCATTCGTGGAGGGCTGATTTTACTTGGAATATATAGTTATTATAGGGGTAATACTTTTAATCTCCTGGGGTGTGAGGGTATTAATTCATACCCGGGTAAAGAAGCGCAACGAGTAAGAAGTTTATTTAAATCAAGGAAGGGGAGTTTCAGATGTTAAATGCCATACTCTTTATCTCTACCTTTCTGGCTATTGCGCTAATGATTTTCTTTATAGTAGACAGCGATGTTCGAAAAACAGATAAAAGCAGGTAGGTTTATTATAAAATGGTTTTGTATTTTTAAAGTGAATGAGTTATTATACTAGGGGTGTCGCCGACATCCCTATGTTTGTTGTAAATGCTCATTTCGTTTGAGGTGAGGTAAGTGAAGAAAAAAACAAAAGTTGGTATCCCCCGCGCCCTGGCATATTATACATTTTATCCCCTGTGGAGAACATTTCTCGAAAAGCTGGGCGCTGAAGTAATAATATCCAAGCAGACCAACCGTAAAGTGCTGGAAGACGGCATAAAGGAAACAGTCAATGATGCCTGCATTCCGATCAAGGTGTATCACGGGCATGCCTTTGATCTTGTTGGCAAGGTGGATTACCTTTTTATGCCCCGCATGATCAGTGCTGATGGATTAGCCACTTTTTGTCCCAAGTTCCTGGGACTGCCCGATATGGTGCGCTACACCGGGGTAACTTTACCGAGGGTGATTGACGTCAGGTATAACCGCAGCGGTTTTCCCGGCGGATTGCTGCGCTTTTTTATCCAAGTTTCCAGAGCGATAGAAGTGCGCAATCCTTTTAAAATTGCTTATGCGGCAGCCAGCGCTCTTGTTGTCCAAAAAAAATACCAAAACCTTCTTCTGCAGGGGATGAAACCCCCGCAGGCCATAGATTCAGTCCTGGGCGGCAAAAGCCCCGGCAGCGATAAAACCGGTTCAGCCAAAGCTGGTTCTGCCCCGGCTAACCCGAACAAAGTTTCTGTAGCCCTGCTCGGCTACCCTTACGCAATCTATGACCCTTATATCAGCGCCGGGGTCTACAGCAAACTGGACAGCCTCAATGTGAACGTAATCACCTATGAACAGATTCCGCTGCGCCATATGCGCAGGTTCTCCAGGATTATGCCCCAGAATTTTTTCTGGTATTACAGCAACCAGGTCTGCTGGGCCGGCATGTATTTGCTGGAGAATAAAGAGCTGATTGATGGTATCATTCACGTTACAGCTTTCGGCTGCGGACCTGATGCCATGGTAGATAAAACCCTTGAGCTGGAGGCAAAGCATTCAGCAGTTCCCTTCCTGAGCCTGACCATTGATGAACATACCGGCGAGGGAGGCGTGCAGACCCGCCTGGAAGCTTTTGTCGATATGCTGGCAGCAAAGAAAGCTAAAACGAAAGCAGGTTGATGATCATGAAAATATATCTCGGAATAGATGTCGGCTCTGTCAGTACCAACCTGGCCCTGGTGGATGAAGAAAACAGGGTAATGGCTTATGAATACCTGCGGACCCGGGGACAGCCGATCAAGGTTGTCCAGGAAGGTTTGCGCCTGCTTGCGCCCAGTCTTCCAGCCGGGGCAGAGGTGGCCGGCGTGGGGGTTACCGGCAGTGCCCGCAGCCTGGTCGGGGTGGCTGTCGGCGCCGACGTGGTCAAAAATGAAATTACAGCCCATGCCGTGGCGGCCGATATGGTTGTTCCCGGGGTGCAGACAGTTATAGAAATTGGCGGTCAGGATTCAAAGATCATTATCCTGCGTCACGGGGTGGTGGTCGATTTTGCCATGAACACCGTCTGTGCTGCAGGAACAGGTTCATTTCTCGATCACCAGGCTGATCGCCTGGGGATACCGATTGAAGATTTTGGGGCCCTGGCCCTGAAGAATGAAAACCCGGTCCATATTGCCGGTCGCTGTTCGGTTTTTGCCGAATCGGACATGGTGCATAAGCAGCAGATGGGCCACGGGATAGAAGATATAATTGCCGGGCTCTGTGATGCCCTGGTGCGCAATTATCTGAATAATGTGGGTAAAGGTAAAGAAATTCTGTCCCCGGTTGTATT
>SLQM01000122.1 GCA_007131435.1 Syntrophomonadaceae bacterium | reverse complement strand
TGCTGGTAATTATGATCCCTTTAACCTATACCAGCTATACCCTGGTTGTTAATAACACTATTACGGCGCGGGTCTACCGCCTGGGCAATGAATGGCTGGAAGGCACGGGGTACCGTCTTGTAACAGTCAATGCCGAAACTGCAGACAATACCGTAAACATGGTTATCCTGGGCGACGGCGAAGCGCCAGACACAGCCCTGTTTGAACAGCAGGCGCAGGGGCTGCTTTTTGGCCGCCCCCTGAGGGTTGAAACAATCCAGTCCAGCTCTTATATAATAAGCCCTGGTTTAGCTGATGCTGAGTAAGGGGCTAATAAGTGCTACGCTATAATGCAGCAGAATCTAAGATGCCATGCAGGATTTTTCAGGGGTTTTTGCAGAATATATACTTAGATCCGCAAAAATATTACTTGAAAGGGGCGTTATACATGTCAGGCCACAATGAAAACATCATTTTCTCCTCTGAAGAACCGAGGACTATTGAGGAAATTGGCGACTTCCTGATCCAGGCCGGTCAAAAGCTTAAAGAACAGGGCTTTTTTACCCTCTCACAGGACGACCAGCAGGTTGAGATCAGGCCGGGCGGGGCAACCAAGCTTGAGCTGAAATATGAAGTTAAAAAGGACACCAAGCACCAGTTTGAAATAGAGATTGAATGGAAAGAAGGCGCCGCCGGCGGCCCGGGCGGAAAAGTAAACATAGGTTGAGCAAATTTAAGGCTAGCCGGTTACCCGGCTAGCCTCTTAATTTTAACTCCCGCATAAAGTTCATTAACAAGGTCTATCTTACAGGCATTAGATTACCCGGTCAGCCTGCGCAGCCACCACTCAAAGCTGTAACGGCCGTCACGCTTGTCCCAGGCAATCAGGACAAGGTAAAAGAGCGCTATAAACGCTATAACCACGAACTGGGCATATACTGTGGGCATTATATAGCCGTAATACTGCCACCTGAACAGCTCCTTTAGATAGTAGGAATAAGCGATAAGCGCCCACAGGAAAAGGGCGTGGTGCACCACGTAAGCGGTCAGGGCATAGCGGCTGTATCGGCGGCAGAAAACCAGGAAGGGGTTGTTTTCATTAACTCCCTCCCGCAGATCAAAGAGACGGTAAAAGACTACAAAAAGCACAATATTGATCCCCATCGCCAGCAAAACATAAGAGGTAGATGCAGGGTAGAAGGTAAAAGGTGAAACGTACCAGGCAGCTATACCACCCATTGCCAGGGCTGATGAAAGAAACATCATACCCAGTGATCCTGCAACCAGGATAATCCCCACCGGTAAAAGTTTTTTGGGCAGCCGCAGTTCACTTTCCCCGAAGCAGGCCCTCCCCACCGCGTACCCGCCCAGCGGGAATACAAGCCAGGGAAAGAGGGGGAAATAACCATTGGCGAAAAAGCCCATCAGCACACCCGGCATATCAAAGGCGGGAATATATTCTCCCCACCTGTCCCAGTGGCTGTGGTAATCGGTGTAAACCCGGATCACCGGGCTGACAGCAAGGATAAAAACTATCAGTGAGATAATTCTTTTCGAACTTAAATTCCTCAAGGGAAAAACAATCAGCAGCGAAGCGCCGATGAAGGTCAGGATGTCCCAGGCAAAAACCTCCTCGGGCATCCAGACAAAGATCATAAACAGCAGGCCGAAGAAGAATATGCCCATTCCCCGGCGCAGGTTCCGGTCAGCTATCAACTGCGGTTCAACACCTGTCTCTTCCTGCCTCTTGATCGATATAAACAGGCTCATCCCAACCAGGAAAGTAAAAAGCGGGGCCGGGAATGAACCTGTCAGTTCACCAAGCTGGTAAAGCGTCGTGTGGCTGTCGTAATAGCTGGAAAGCCATTCTACTACATGAACGTGAATCATACCGATAATTGCCAGTGCGCGCAGGATGTCTATTGAGTTGTACCTTTTTATCACCATCGCCCCATTTCTTCTTTATCTAGTAGTCTGTACTAAAAGCAAGCGGCGCCACGGGTACGGTTCGAGCGTCTCTGAACCCAACGCCTGAAGGCAAGAGAGAAGACAATGAAACTGTTCCCTGTGGCCTGGCAAACTCTACCCGGGCATCAAATTTTCACACAAAAAAAGAACACCCATATCATATGAGCGTCCCATTGTTTACATTTACATTTTTCCGTCCAGCAGGTTAACACCCCTGCCCTTAGTTGCCGCACCCTTATCGGATGCTAAGCAGTAGCGGAAGGTTAATCCTCCGGTTTCAAACTGGTCATCGCTGTGCAGCTCTTTGCTTGTCAGCACCTTGCCTTCCGTCACCAGCACCCCTGGAGGAGTGCACCTGAAGTTAGTAACCACTTCCAGTTTACGCTTAAATAACGCTGCCCAGCCCCTTAAAAAACGCGGCAGGTTGTCGTTCCAGCTGTTGCTGACAATCATGTCGTAGCTGTAATCCTTGTTGGCGATCAGGAAATCAGCGCTGCGGTTATCGGGGTCGAATGAAAGCACCACTGCAGTTTTCCGCGGCAGCCCCAGGTCTAGCTGCTGCTCTGCACCACTGCCCGGCGACGAAGATCCGCTGTCTGCGCTGAAAAAGAGATTGCCGCTTATTTTCAGGCGGGGTAAGAGGTAAAAACGGTAAAGCAGGCTTCCGCCGCCGATTAAAACCACCAGCGCGGCAAGCAGCGAACCTACAGTAAGCATGATCCCCATTCCCAGTCCGGCATAGCGTCTCTGGAAGGCCTCCATGGCAGTCAGAATCTCCACCTCGAAATCAAGAACCTCCGGCCTGACCTGGGCCATACCGTCTTCTGCCTCAAAAGCCATGGATATATAAATACTGCCCGGTTCATTTTCTTCGCCAACAAGAGATTGCAGTTTCACCACTTCATCAGACCCGGGGCGAACTACAACCCGGTCTTGCAGCAGTTCCACATCTTCATTCGGCGTGGAAACGCGCACCGTCTGGGTAAAAGGCGAACTGCTCCTGAACTGCAGCGGTACTGCAACGGCTCTGCCGGCCTGCGTCCACAGTTCCTCCGGCATCAGCGTCACGGCAATGCTGCCCGCCTCTGATACGCTGAAGCTGTAACTGCGCTTTAAAACAAAGTTGGATCCGCGGAACTCTCCCTCCGCGGTCAGCATCGCCACCGCCGAACCTTCCCGGCCGAAATGCAGGCGGTTAGACCAGATACCGTCGTTCACCCTGCTGTTACCGTGTTCCGCGCTGCCGCTGTCGAACAGGTCCATCTCCAGGCGCGCCCCGTCGCGATATTCAAGGTCGAGGGAAAACCTCTCCACCTGCAGGTGCGGGCCCTGCTGCATACGCTCACCGCCCATCACCAGTGAAGCGCTGACAACCATCTCTTCCCCCAGCCTGAAACCTTCTTCGCTGAAATAGAAATCGGTCGATATCGCCGGCAGTTGCTGAACCTCGATTACCGCTTCATCGCTGAAGACAATATTTTCATCAATCAATAAATCCCAGTTTAACCTGTATCTGCCCTGCTGGTTAACACTTTCAAAAATGCCCCGGAAGCTGTTCCCCTCCCTGAACATGGGCACCGAAACAGGCTCATCCTGCCCGGGCGCTGTAACTTCCAGCTCAAGGTGGAAAATGGCATCGGCATATCTTTCCCGGGTGATTACTTCCACCTGGATCTCCATCGGTTCATCCAGCGGATAGTTGGCATTCGGGTCGGGGTCGATCAACAGCGCCTCCAAGTAGAGGTCGGCATTGCCGAGGATCACAACCTCCCCGCTGCCGCTTACCTCCACTTCCCAGCTTCCGAAATGCTCCTCACCTGGTCTGGAAAGGATAATCGAGGTGTAGTTGTCGCGCCCCCCGATTATTAGCTGCTCTATATTTTCCGCCCTGCCGCGCGGCGGCCTGATAGTTACTTCAAAGTCCTCTTCTCCCACGCCCGGTTCACCGACTACTACCAGGTTTACCTGGCGGATATACTCCTGCACCTCGAAGCTGAAGCTGTGCGAACCATCTACCCCCAAGTCCACAGATTCCCGGATGAAACTGCGCCTGTCTTTCAGCGCCTCCAGCGACTGGTAAAAAGCGACCAGCAGCTCTGTCGGCTCGGGCAAAATATAGTAGAGGCCTCGCGTTTCAGTGGAAATCCGCCTGATCACTTCAGGGTCGATCTCATCGCTGAAGGCCACGTTATAGACCAGGATCTCTTCCCCGGCCAGCATCTCAACCTGCTCCCAGAGCAGCTCCATGTAGCCAGCCATGAATTCTTCATCGCTTAAGGCCCCCACAAAAGGATCGGGTTCGCCATCTGTA
>SLQM01000234.1 GCA_007131435.1 Syntrophomonadaceae bacterium | reverse complement strand
GTTTGCGATTACCTTGATTTTATAATAGAAGACGGCAGGGAAGAGCTGTTTTTTAACAACCTGATTTTTGCGTTACGGCAGGAAGGAGTTAGGCAGATCAGGCTTCATGCACAGCGCCCTGATGCAGCAATCTTTAGATTTCTTGCAGAAAAGAACAGGTCGATTGATTTCCACATATATTTTAAGCGAGAGGATCGAGCTTATGAAATAGTTCTCCCCGGCGATTGGGAAAGTTACCTGGCCAGCCTGAAAAAAAAGCAGCGCCATGAAGTAAGACGTAAAATGCGCCGCCTGGGTAATGAGACAGAAGGTTATAAATACCGGGTAATTTCTGAAGAAGAAGAAATTATACACTTTTTACCAGAGTTTTTAGAGCTCTTTGGGCAAAACCCTGAAAAGGATGATTTTCTGACCGGTAATATGGAACTATTTTTTAAACAAATAATAAGTTCCGCTTCAAAGCACGGGTTGGTTCGCTTTGGTTTGCTGGAAATTGATGGTGTTAACGCAGCGGCAATTCTATATTTTGAATATAAGAAGCGTCTTTATCTTTACAACAGCGGGTATAATTCTGATTATGCAAATCTCAGTTCCGGGCTGTTATCAAAAATATTTTCGATCAAAAACAGCATTGAAGCCGGGCAGTCGGTTTATGATTTCCTAAAAGGAGAGGAAGTATATAAGAGTCGTCTAGGTGGTTCGGAAGTTCCTATATACAGGGTTATAGTTAACTTATAGGTTAGATTTCCTTGCTCAACTTGAGTCTTCTAATTGGACTTGCCAGCCTTTCCGCTTAAAGAAGTTTAGCAGAAATACAGGGAGATAAAAATGAATTCACTGCGCTTGGCATTTTTAAGTATACACAGCTCCCCCGTTGGTAAAGCAGGAAGTAAAGATACAGGCGGCATGAGCACTTACCTGCGCGGCCTGTCAGCAGCCCTCGCCCGGAAAGGGCACAGGGTGGATATTTTTACCCGTGGATTAGGTTCTGGTAAAGGCAATATTGAATCAATTTCTCCTGGCGTTCGCATTATATATATTGATGACAGACAGGGGAAGTTGGACAAATATGAACTTTATCCATATCGAGAGCTGTTGGCCAGTGAAATTCAAAAGCTTTGCAGGCTGAATAACCTTGAATATGATTTAATATACAGCCACTACTGGATCTCAGGTTGTGTTGGCAGAGAGCTAAAAAAGGATTGGTGTTTGCCGCACTTAATAATGTTTCACACCCTGGGGCGGGCGAAGAATGAGTCATGCAAGGGTGAGAATGAGCCACCTGTCAGGCTAAGTGAAGAAGAGCGGCTTGCCGCGGAATGTGAAGGGGTTATTGCTGCTGCTTGCCTGGAGAAGAAAAACATTTTGAAGTGGTTTAAACTTCCGGCTGAAAAGGTTAAGGTTATTCCCCCAGGAATTGACAGGAGCCTTTTTAAACCTGCAGCAGGTGTTGAAGAGATTTCTCCCGTCATGAGGGAATCTCTAGGAGGCGAGATGAAAATAATTCTTGCAGTAGGCCGTTTAGAACCGGTTAAAGGGTTTGAACTTGCACTTGAAACGCTAGCCTCAATGGGAAATAAGGAAAAAGTAAGACTGCTAATTATTGGTGGAGACAAGAGCAGTAAAGAGAGAATCCAATCTTTAAAGGATAAAGCTGAAGAGCTTGGTGTCGGTGACTGCCTGGTTTTTGCAGGACTGGTGAACCATGAAAATATGCCTTTTTACTACAGGGCAGCATCGGCTACTATAATTCCATCTTTTTATGAAAGCTTTGGCCTTACTGCCCTTGAGTCAATAGCCTGCGGCACACCCCTGGTTGCTGCTCCGGTAGGTGTTGTCCCTGAACTGTTTCAAGGGCAAACAAATAGAAGCGCTTTGGGTATTATGATTGATGGGAGAGAACCTTCAGTATGGGCAGGCGCACTTGAAGAACTGCTTTCCCAGGGAGCAACGGTAAACTTCCTTGATGTAAACCGGGCTTTAAAGCCTTTTGACTGGGATTTGATAGCTGAAAATTATGGTAGTTACTTTTCCGGGCTACTTTAGGTAAAGTCTTTTTAGAGTAAGTACCTGAAAAAGTTGATCTCGAAATGATAATCATACATAATTATTGTAGTCTATAAAATTAAAAGATGGGATGATTTTGATGGATCTTGATAATTTTTATGCATTATTAATTGATTATGGTATTAGATTGCTTGCTGCAATCCTGGTTTTGGTAATCGGTTTGAAAGTAATTAAAGCGATAGTTGCCTTGGTTGCAACAAGGCTGGAAAGAACAGAGGCAGATAATACTTTAAGCCCCTTTTTAGTTTCGTCATTAAAAGTTCTATTGCAGATTTTACTAATTATATCAGTAGCTTCAATGCTCGGGGTTGAAATGACCTCTTTTATTGCAGTACTGGGAGCTGTTGCCTTTGCAGTTGGTCTTGCCCTACAGGGCAGCCTGGCCAACTTTGCCGGTGGGGTATTAATCTTGTTGTTGAAACCTTTTAAGGTAGGGGATTATATTGAAGCTGCAGGTTATGGCGGGACAGTAAAAGAAATACAGCTGTTTTATACAATGTTGGATACCCCCGATAACAAGAGAATAATTATACCAAATGCAGTTCTCTCAAATGCCAGTGCTGTTAACTATAATGTGAACCCACTGCGCAGGGTTGATTTTAATTTCGGAGTTGGCTATGAAGATGACTTGGAAAAAGTAAAATCAACACTACAGGATATAGCTAAAAACCATCCCCTGGCCTTAGACGATCCCCCTCCGCAGATTCTGTTAGGAGAATATGGTGATAGCGCTGTTTATTTCTACCTGCGCCTGTGGTGTAAACGCGAAGATTACTGGACTATTTATTTTGAAGTTCTTGAAGCAGCAAAGCAAAGATTTGATCAAGAAGGAATTAATATTCCTTACCCGCAGCACGATGTACACCTGGTCGGTAAAGAATAAATAATAAAACCAGCAGTAAAGGTGGTTGTTTAATGTCCGGCAATAAAATGAAGCAGTATAAAGCGAAAGATATTGTAGTAATAAGCCCTCACCCGGATGATTCAGAATTTGGAACTGCCGGCTCTGTTGCACGCTGGGTTCAGGAAGGTAAAAAAGTTGCCTATGTTATAGTAACGGGAGGCGAAAAAGGGACAAGTGATCCCAATGTTAAACCTGAAGAGTTAGCAAAAATAAGAATGGAGGAGCAGAGGGCAGCTGCAAAAGTGCTTGGTGTAGAAGAAGTAATATTTCTTGGTTACGAAGACCAAGCACTTGAAGATACTCCCGAATTTCGCAAGGAAATAGTTCGCTGGATAAGGGCTTTTAAACCAACTACCCTGATCACGGCTGATCCTTACCGCCGTTATATCTGGCACCGTGATCACAGGATTACCGGGCAGGTTGTTTTGGATGCTGCCTTTCCTTATGCCCGGGACCACCTGTCATATCCAGACCTATTGGAAGAGGGTCTGGAACCACATAAGGTTAAGGAAATACTATTCTGGGCCAGTGAAGAGCCCAATTATTATTCAGATATCAGCGGAACTTTCGAAATCAAGCTGAAAGCGCTAAGCTGCCATAAAAGCCAGGTTGGGGGGCATCACTTTGCATCAGTAAAACAATGGCTTAAACAGCGGGCGCAGGATGCAGCCCGCGACCAGGACTATGAGTTGGCCGAGGCCTTTTACAGGGCTGAAATTCTTTGGTAACTAGCTTGTTACGCCCAGGTTACATCTCCGTGTAAATCATCAGGGTAGCCTTTCTCAATAAAACTCTCGATTTGTTTTCTTTCTTTACCAATAGTGGTTTGAGTCCCGTGGCCGGGTAGAACCACTGTTTCATCAGGCAAGGTCAGTAGTTTTTCTTTAATTGATTTCATTATAGTCTTGAAATCCTTTGCTGAACCAGTTTTTCCGGGGCCGCCCGGGAATAATGTGTCGCCTGAAATAAGATATTTGCCGATTTTAAAACAGAGGCTTCCGGGAGTATGACCGGGAACATGGATTACTTCTACTTCGGCACTGCCGTAATTGAAAAGATCCCCATCTTCAAGCAGTTGGTCAGCTTTTAACGGAAGCATAGAAACATCACCTTTATGGACGGCTAGGGGAGCATTAAGGATTTCATGAAGCTCTTCCAGGGCCATGATATGATCTCCGTGACCGTGGGTCATCAATATGAATTGAAACTTCCGATCATTAAACTTCTTTCTTATCAAATCGGCGCTGCCCGGGGCATCAACTAATATTGCCTTGTGGCTGTTGCAAAAACAGACAATATAGGTATTTGTGCCAAAAGGTTCAGTTTCCAGGCGGTAGATTT
>SLQM01000227.1 GCA_007131435.1 Syntrophomonadaceae bacterium | reverse complement strand
CTGCGTGCCAATCCATTTTTAAACTGGTTGAGTAAGGACATTTATTTACTCTCCCTGCTTACAGTATTATTCTCAAGCTTAAGCGACATCAATCGAGAAACTCCCGGTTCAGGCATGGTAACACCATATAATACTTCTGCCTCTTCCATAGTTCTCTTGCGGTGAGTAATAAGAATAAATTGCGCCTGTTTTGCAATTTGCTTAAGAAATTTAGTAAATCTTGTAAGGTTAGCATCGTCCAGGCTGGATTCCACCTCATCAAGAAGGTAGAACGGTGCAGGTTTAAAGCGCAGAATGGCAAATACAAGCGCTATAGCAGTTAAAACTTTTTCCCCGGCAGAAAGCAGGGTAATATTCTGCAATTTTTTACCAGGTGGTTGGGCTATAATATCTATGCCTGAATCAAGGATGTCCTCTTCATCTGTAAGCTTTAACAGCACCTTGCCTCCCTCAAAAAGTTCTTCAAAAGTCTGTTTAAAGTTTTCATTAATTTTTTCAAAAGCATAATTAAAATAATGCTCCATACGCTGATCTATTTCTGCAAGCACCTTATGCAGGGACGCTTCACCTTTTTGCAGGTCATCTTTTTGTTCTGTTAAAAAATTAATCCGATCTTCGAGCCTGTTTAGTTCGTCAATTGCACCAAGATTCACTTCTCCCAAGGCATCAAGATCTTCTTTAAGATTTTCAATAATTCTACTGCTTTCTTCCGGTTCAAATTCTTGATCTATATCTGCCAACTCCAGGTTCCCGAACAGCTCTTTAAACCTTATCTCCTGGTAGCTTCTTTCTGCCTGAAGCCTGCTTTGTTCAACTGAAAGATACTTTTCTCTTTTTTCCTGGCGGGAAAGTTTGCTATGTCGTTTTTTCCCTTCTTCTTCTAAGTTTACCAGGTCGGCTTCGAGCCGGTTTAATTCTTCGTTCTTGCTGTCCAGGTCGGAAATTAAGTCTGCTTTCCCGGTGTAAAGCACGTTAAGCTCTTCTTTAATCTTATTTTGTTCAGTAAGGTTCCTCTCCAGCTCTGCCTTGAATCGATTACATTCATTAAGCTTTTCTGATTTTTCCTTTACAGGAAGACCCAAATTGGCTTTTAGTTCTTTTATCCTGGCTGAAATAGCATCTTTCTGCT
Organism: Syntrophomonadaceae bacterium; assembly: GCA_007131435.1. GTDB lineage: Bacteria > Bacillota > Dethiobacteria > DTU022 > DTU022 > SLQM01. The sequence goes on along the minus strand of SLQM01000227.1, from coordinate 3,187 downwards.
CATTATAGGAGTTTACTTTTACCATTAATGCTGTAATCTGTTGTTCCAATAAATTTTTCTGATCGACATACAACCGAAAATCTTCCTTTAGGTCTGCCAGTTCTTCTTCGAGCCTTTCGATTCTCTCCCTGCTGTTTTTAACCTCAGCATCGAGATCACTTAAACGCTCATTTATTTCGGCTTCTTCTTCCACCTGGTCTTTTACAGATGCTCTTATAGAGCTAATACGCTCATCCAGGGCCAGTTTTTCCCGCTGGGCATTTTCAAGTTCACCAAGCATTATACGCAGCTGCTTATCGGCTGTCTCCCGGCGTTCATTTACCTTGTCTCTTTTAACGGTAACAGAGGTTAGATCGTCTCTTAGTTTTCTAACCGTCTCTCCAGCCACACCTGCTGTATTAAGAAGTTTCTTTTGGCTCTCCTCGAGTTCTTCTATTTCTCTCCGACGACCGAGAGGCATACCGGCATTTCGTCTAGGTATACTACCGCCGCGCATTATGCCGCCGGGGTTTATCAATTCTCCATCCAGGGTTACGATGCGGCAGCTATATTTAACAAAACGCGCAGCTTGAGAGGCATCTTCAAGTGTTCTGCAGACCATTGCTGATGATATGAGGTAATCTATGGCATTCTGGAAAGCTGAATCCACCTTTACCAGCTCAGATGCCTTACCGATTACACCGGGTAAATCCCTCCATCCCGGAAATCTTTCAAGAGGATCTGCAGCCTGCTGTAGTATGTCAAGTGGCAGGAAAGTAGCCCAGCCTTTGCTATTATCCTTCAGGTAGCTTATTGCCTGTCGAACAGTTTTTTCATCACGGGCGATGATATACTGCAGTGTACCTCCCAGGGCAGTTTCAACAGCCTGGGAATATTCTCCATCAACAGCTACTAAATCACCAACTGGTCCGACTATTCCTGGCAGTTCTTTTTTTGCCTGTACAACTTCCTTAACCCCTCGATAATAGCCGGACAGGGCTGCATCCTGTTCCTGCAGAAGACTAAGCCTGCTATTTAAACCATGCAGGTTTTCATTTACCTTCTGTTCATCTTTAAGCGCCCTGTCAAGCTTATCCTGAATCAGTTTTATCTGTTTATTTTCCTGATCTAAATTTTCAGTTAGAGACTGTAGTTCTTCTTCAACCCTGTTTACCTTTTTACTCGCAGCCTTTAATTTATCCTCAGCTTCAGTCAACTGCTGTTTACAGATCAGCTCTTCTTCTTCTTTTTGTCTTTTCTGGTCCGCCAAACGTTCCAGGCGCCGTTCCAGTTCCTCAATGGTTGAGGAAGCAGCTTCGCGTTGGACACCGGTTTTATATATTTCTTCCTGCTTGCTTTCAACTGTTTCAACGATAGCGCTTGATTTAAGGCTGGTAAGCTTTTTTTGCAACTCAAGCAGTTCGGATTTAGACTGGGTTAAAAGATTTTGCTTTGCAATAAATTCATCTTCATAGCGGGACTTCTGTTCTGTGTATTCTTCAGACAACAAGTCAAGGCGTTCGATAGCATTCTGATTTTGTTTCAGCTGTTCATTAAAGCGGTCTTCACGCTCACCCAGAAGCTTAATATCATTTTCTTTTTGCTCAAGCTTCCTGGTCGTTTCATTAATGTTATTCTCGATTTCCCTTTTTTCATGCCGGCGGTCATAAATACTATTCTTGAGATCTTGCAGCTCTTTTTCATGTATGCCGCTTTGGGCTGTAGATGAAAGCATTGCTTCATTTAGGTTTTCCAGCTGCTTTTCTACTTTATTTAGTTCATCACGTGTTCCCCGGAGCCTGTATGAAAGCAGATTCCTTTCCGCTTCCTGAACTCGCTGCTGCAGGTTTTTATACTTCCTGGTTACTTCAGCCTGGATTTGCAGAGGTTCTACCTGCGTTTCCAGCTCATATATCAAGTCCTGGACCCTGACAAGGTTTTCCCTGGTTTCATCAAGGCGGCGCTTGGCTTCTTTTTTCCTTATCTTGTATTTAAATATTCCGGCTGCTTCTTCAAAAATTTCTCGCCGTTCTTCAGGCCTGCTGTTTATTATTTCATCAACCCTGCCCTGACCAATTACCGAATAAATATCTTTTCCAAGGCCGGTATCCAAGAATAGTTCAGTAATGTCCTTAAGGCGGCAGGGTGACTTGTTTATGTAATATTCACTGTCGCCGTTGCGAAACAGCCTCCTGGTTATTGTGATTTCATCATAATCCAGGTTTAAAAAACTGCCAGCACCATCAAAGGTTAATGAAACTTCTGCAAAGTTTAAGGGTTTACGGTTATCAGAGCCGGAAAATATAATTTCTTCCATCCTAGTGCCCCTTAAAGATTTTACACTTTGTTCACCTAGCGCCCAGCGCACTGCGTCAACAATGTTGCTTTTGCCACAACCGTTTGGGCCTATAACAGCTGCAATACCAGGGTTTAAAGATAACTCCGATTTTTCAGCAAAAGACTTGAAACCAAAAAGCTCCATCCGCTTTAAATGCATAAATGGCTCCTAGATTATTATTTATACCGCTTTTCTTTTAAAATCGCATAAATCTGCCCAGTAACAAATTATTAAATTGTTATCTGGTCAGTTGGCACCATGCTTCTTTTGCCGCCGCTTGTTCGGCTTCTTTTTTGCTGCGGCCCCACCCACTGCCAACAGGCTGTTCTGTTAAAAATACTTCGGCTTCAAATTCTTTATCATGGTCAGGCCCTCTTTCACTTTTAATCCGATAGTAAGGTGTCAGTGCAAAACGAGCCTGTGAGAACTCCTGGAGCAGGGTTTTAAAATCGCGCATTAAAACTCCCTCCTGGAGTTCTTTTAATATGGGTTTATAGATATCCAAAACAAAGATCCTGCATTTTTCAAGGCCAAGGTCCAGGTATGCTGCACCTATCAACGCTTCAACTGCATCTCCGAGCAGTGATGGCCGGGTTAAACCTCCACCCAGGAGCTCACCTTTACCCAGCCTTAAATACCTGGAAATGTTTAAATCAAAAGCCAACCGGGCAAGGGATGCTTCACACACCAGATCAGCACGAAGCTTTGTCAGTTTTCCTTCCGGAAGTTGAGGATAGGCGTCATAAAGATAATCACTGATAATCAGTTCTAAAACTGCATCGCCTAAAAATTCTAAGCGCTGGTTATTACTGCGGTGCCTGCCTTTTTCATGAGCATAGGAACTATGAGTAAGAGCCTGTTCGTAAATGG
>SLQM01000027.1 GCA_007131435.1 Syntrophomonadaceae bacterium | reverse complement strand
GTAAGCATTTTGGTTCCCGAGCCGTTCCTGGAGGAAGCAAAAAAGCTGCTTGCCACAATGGATGATAATTTCTAAGCCAGAATAATCAGATGCCAAATCTTCTTTGTTAAGTATTTAAATCATTGATTAGAGGGAGGTTTTAAAGTTGAAATATCCACCCGTTAAAAGACCTTTATTTTCTGAGGACCCGAAGCGAGAGTCATTCTGGATCATATTCCTGCTGGCCGTTGCAGCCATATCTGCCCTGATCCTGGTTATTGCCTGGCCTCAGACTCGCAGCGTTGAATTTATAGCTGCCCTCCAGCAATGGCGCTCCGGACCGGTGGAGTTTATTTTCAGGGTTTTTACTTTCATTGGCGATGATGAATTCTTTATGGTCTTCTTTTCAATCCTGATCTGGTGCGTCAGTAAAACCCTCGGGTTCTGGGGAGCTTTCATGCTGCTTTCTTCTGCTACTTACAGCAACCTGATCAAGGATATTACCCTCCTTGAGCGGCCGCCCATCGAAGGCGTAGTCCACCCGGCCGGCAGCTGGGCCTTTCCCAGCGGCCATACCCTTACTGCTGTTACGGTCTGGGGCTACCTCGCCGTGCGGGTCAAAAACAAGGCGCTGTGGATCTGGGCTTTTGTAGCGGTAATTGTAATCGGCTTTTCAAGGCTAATCCTGGGCTATCATTTCCTGGGCGATGTCTTAGGCGGCCTCGCCTTCGGCATTCCCTTTCTTTTAGCCTTCCTCTGGATCAGCGCCCTGCTGGCCGAAAAGGGGCTGCTTGAAAAATTTTCAGTATCCATCCTGGTTGTCCTTTCGATTGCGGTTCCTGTCTTCCTGGCGGCAGTTCTGCCCGGCGCGGACCCGCCAAAAATTCTTGGCTATATCTGCGGCGCTTCCTTTGGCTATATTATAGAAACAAATTACCTGCGGTCGAAGGTTAAAGCTCCGCTTCCAAAACAGCTGCTCAAGGTTTTAATCGGCGTGGCAGTTTTATTTGCCATCATTGTGGGCTTGGGCGGCCTGCTTCCCTCTGCCGTCACCCCGCTGGGCTTTATCCGCTACGGACTGGGGGGACTGTGGGTAACCTTTTTAGCGCCAACCCTGTTTGTAAGGTTCGGCCTTGCCGAAAGCGAACGCTAAAAATAATTGTCGATATTGAAATCAAAATAGGCTATAATATAGGGTGGCCGCAAATACAGCCTTTTTACAGTGGCTGTTAACTGCGCAGAGGTACCAGCAAATGGGGGTGGAAGGTATGATCGGAAGAATTGGCATGCTGGAGATAATCTTAATCCTTTCAGTAGCCCTGATTATTTTCGGGCCGGCTAAACTGCCTGAACTTGGCCGCTCAATCGGAAATGGCCTGCGGGAATTCAAAAAAGCTACCAATGATCTGAAAGATAGCATCAGCCTTGAGGATGTTGACAAGGATAATAAATAAATGTTTCCAGGCAAATATGATAGAATTACAAGTAGACATAATGCAGCATTTATTTTCCACTGAGGAGGATTTCATATGTTTGGTAGAATCGGACCGACTGAGATAATATTGATCCTGGTTTTAATTTTATTGCTATTCGGGGCAAGGAAACTGCCGGAACTGGCCAGGTCAGTTGGTAAGAGTGTCGTTGAGCTGAAAGAGGGGTTGAAGGGCAGCTCCGGTTCAGATGATACAGCTTCAAAAGACTCAAAACCGGAAGAGTAGGGGAGCTTAACCTTCAAAGCAGAATTTTGCTGCGAGGGACTTAAGATGGCTCCGGAAATGCCGGGAGGTATTTAGCAGGGTTGAGTAAAAATAAAGATGGCACTATGCCCATACTCGAGCATCTTGCGGAGTTGCGCCTGCGCCTGCTAATAGCAGCAGGCGCTTTGCTTGTAGCTGCCATGATCTGCTTTGCCCATATTGAACTAATCAGGGGAATTTTAACCGGCCCCCTGGGCGATATTACCCTCATCTATCTCTCGCCCCCGGAAGCTTTCATGGCCAATATCAGGCTGGCCCTGTTCAGCGGGTTGATAATATCTTCCCCTGTAATCTTTTACCAGCTGCTTGCTTTCGCTTTTCCCGGCCTGACCCGGGGGGAAAAGATTTTTGTGATAAGCGTGCTGCTCGGCTCTGCCTTCCTCTTCAGCACGGGAGCCGTTTTCGCTTATTATGTCGTCTTTCCCTTCACCCTCAGGTTCTTTCTGCAGTTTGCCGCTGAACAGCTGGAACCGCTCTTTGCCGTAAGCGACTACATCTCCTTTGTCATCTCTTTTCACGTTGCTTTCGGAGTGGTCTTTCAGCTGCCGCTTATGACCTGGGCCCTGGGCAAGATAGGCCTTCTGTCAACCGGTTTTTTAAGACGGCACAGGAAGATAGCCCTCTTAATCATGCTTATCCTTGCATCGATCATTACCCCGCCGGATATTATTTCCCAGGTAATCCTGGTCTTTCCGCTATTGCTGTTGTACGAGATAGGGATTATCATGGTTATGATCAGTGAAAAGAAACGTTTAAAACTGCTGGCAGAAGAAGAAGAAAACTAAAAACCGGAGGCCAAACTTGGATCAAGAAAAGAACAAAGACCAATTTTGCGGCGGAGCGATAATCCTGGCCGGTGGCGACAGCAAGCGCCTCGGCAGGCCCAAGGCGCTGCTTGAATTCGGCGATCAGACTTTAATTGAGATGATTATTTCCCAGTTAAAAGGCTGTTTCGAAGAGCTGACGCTGATCACCGACCGGCCTGACCTCTACCGGGCGCTGCCGGTAAAAATAACGGGCGACCTTTTAAAACAGCAGGAGAAAAGCCCCCTGCGCGGCATCCATGCCGGCTTGAGCTCTTCTGATCGGCCCTGGCAGTTTGTCGTTGCCTGTGATATGCCCTTCTTGAACCTCGATTTCATCAGGTACATGGCCGCCTATGCCCCTGGTCACGATGCAGTTGTGCCCAGGGTAGGAAATTACTTTCAGCCGCTGCATGCCTTTTACAGCCGAACATGCATCGGGATTATTGAAGAGCAGGTAAAAGCAGGGGAAAACAAGGTCATTGATTTCTACCGGCACCTGAATATTAAATACATCGGTGAGGAAGAAATTAACCGTTTTAATTCGCAGCAGGAACTTTTTTTAAATATTAATACCTGGAAAGATTACCAGAAAGCGCTTCATTTAATGCGCGATAGAACCAAAACTGGATAAAGCGGAGGAGATTAATTTGATGAAATTACCCGATTATGTAGGACCGATGGCGTTTGGCCTCAAGATGGGGGTTATAGTACCGGGAATGAATATCATAGAAACTATCTATGCTCCCCTGAGCGTCTGTCATAAAGATGGCTTACTGGAAAGCGGCGATGTTGTTTGCGTCACAGAATCTATCGTTGCCCGGGCCCAGAACAACTATGTCACTGTAGATCATATTGCCCGGGAAATACAAAGCAAAATGAGGCTTAAAGATGACAGCAGGGTTGCAGTTGTCTTTCCTATTGCCAGCCGGAACCGCTTTTCAATGATCATGAAGGCGGTAGCCAGATCTGTGCCGCGCGGTGAAGTGTTAGTGCAGATGTCATTTCCAGACGACGAAGTCGGCAACCAGGTGATTGATGAAGGCTTCGTGGAACAGCTGGGCAAAGATCTGATTACTTTCGATGACCTGGAAGGCAGCAGTTTTAAACACCCCGTAACAGGGGTAGACTACATCAATTTGTACAGGGAAGTTATAGAAGAAGAAGGGGCAAAAGCCAACCTGGTCCTCTGCAACGACCCCCTGCAGGTTTTAAGCTACAAGCCTGACGCAGTAATCGCCGCCGATATACACACCCGTTTTGAAACAAAAGAAGCGATTAAAGCTAAGTACGGTAACTGCATCACCCTTGATGAACTCTGCAGCGAAGGTGAATCCTACTCCGAGTGGGGCCTTTTGGGAAGCAACATGTCTTCCGGTGAAAGGTTAAAACTGGCGCCCAGGGAAGGTCAGCAGGTGGTTAACCAGCTGCAGGGCAAGCTAAAAGATCAGCTTGGCATTGATGTGCAGGTCATGATTTACGGAGACGGGGCATACTTAGATCCCTCCAGCGGCATCTATGAGCTGGCTGACCCCAGGGCAGCCTTTGCGGTAACAGACGGTCTGAACTGCTACCGTGAAGGGTTCAAGTATAAGTTTTTAGCCGATCAATGCTTCCATGAAGGTAAAAAGAGCGCTGAAGAGATAGAAGCGTTTCTCGCGGATGAAAGCCGCAAAGGTTTACCTGAAGATTGCATGGATAAAGAAGGGACCACGCCCAGGCGGATGGAGGATGTGTTGGCCAGCCTGGCCGACCTGGTCAGCGGTTCGGCAGACGCCGGCACCCCTGTTGTCATCGTCAAAGGTTTCTTTGGCTAAGAAATATTTAAT
>SLQM01000052.1 GCA_007131435.1 Syntrophomonadaceae bacterium | reverse complement strand
TTTAATCAGTTTGCCTTATGCAAGAAGCACGCGATTATGTCGCGTGCTTCTCAGGGCGATATGTAACCTGCATAGTAATGCAAAACATACAACATTTTAGTCTTCAGTTATGTCTCCGAAAACTTTTCTGATCAATGTAGAATTATTATTATCATCAAACTGAAAAGCTTCTACAAACATATCTTCGGCAATCTCTTCAGTAAATTCATATAACCAGTTACCATCACCATCTACTGTAACCGTTTCAAATTCGTGTTCAATCGGCGGTCCGTAGCCATCGAATGGCTCGTAAAGGTAAACATCAACTATTGAACCCGGTGCTGCACTGCCAACAACTTTCTTATCTGCAATGCTTAATGACTCTATTGTCAGCCCTGTCACCACGTGTTCACTGGTAGTCACACCATCTGTAACTTTAACCAGGTCGCCTGCTACAACTGTTACATCTTCTATCCAGAAGAACCCGTCAACCGGGGCAGATGTGGTTGTGTATACATCCTCACCTATTGTAACAGTTATTTTCGAAACGGGAGTCCAGCCGCTGCCATACATACGATTTTCTTCAGGAACAACTGTAAAAGATGTTTCCTGGCATTCCCAAAATACAATAGTTACATCATTGGTCAGGTCAACAAAACGAACCTCGCCTATATCACCAATACCAATATCATAAGCAGACTGGTAATGTTTTTCATCACCTATAGCTTTACTAAAATCAGCGCTCCATTTTGATATATTACTGGAAATTGGAAAGCGGGCAGGATAATTGCTAAACTCAACAATTCCGGGTTCAAAAACCCTCACCTCAACCCTGCTGCCGGCTTCAATTGTCCCTCTGATAAGATCATTTTCAGGATCAATTTTCGTAATATTTATGTCCCTGATAATGTGAACTTTTCTGATTCCACCGATTGAGACAACAACTGTCTGCCCAGGTTTAATTTCAAGATCATCGTCACGAAATCTGAAAGAACCATCATATTCAGTAACTATTTTCTCTTCAAGTGTTCCAGCTTTAATTGTCAGCTCTGAATCTGCCGGCCAATTAAAACCGTCTACCTGATCGTGGTAAAGGGATACAACAATATATGCATCTTCATCTACTGCTTCTTCGACAGGAAAGGAATCTATCAAACCCAGGGCTTTTCTCATTACCATAGTTACATCTGTTACGTCAATAATCCCGTCATTATTAACATCTGCCAGTTCACGCTGCCTGAATGTCAGGTCCTCCAGTTCCAGGGCTTTGCGCATAACCAGTCTGACATCCCTGACATCAATGGAATCGCCACCAGCTACGTTGCCAAATGTTGGATTAGAAGCAGCAGAAACTGCTGAAGCTAAGGAAAATATTAAAACAGAAATTAACAGGCAAGCAGCAACCGCTATATACCTTTTGTTTTTAGCTTTGAAACTTTTCCTCTCGGGCATAATCAGCCCTCCTTATCATTATTTACCAATATAAACCCTTATCTCCCTGCTTTTGAATTGCCATCTTTTTACTTTGTCTTTTTTAAATAAATGGAAAATCCAAGCACTAGTGCAATTACTAAAAATAGTACTGCATATATCAGTGTGCTGGCCCTGGCAGCACCTGTGCTTAATGCAGTATCCTCTTTAGCATTAACAACTGATCCAACTGCCTGTTCATCAATTTCTTTCCCTTCATCATTTTTACTATAAACTTCTAGAGCTTCATCTTGTTCACTAATTTCATCTTCATGCCGACCGACTTCAAGATCTCCAACTATCACTTTCCCATGCTCAAGGGATGTTAAATGCAGCCCATCCGGAACCAAAACAACTTCATCAAGGGTCAAAACAGCAACACCGTCTTTAATTAAATTAAAAGTTATTTCACAAATAATACCTGAGTCATCAGTATCTGCTTCAGGAGTAACCCACATAAATATCAACTCACCATATTGATATTCAAGGTTAGACATGTGCAAGTTATTATTTGCTTCTTTTATCATTTCCCCAGTTTCCAGGGTTAGCGGTTGGATAAAATCTGGGTCGAAAAGCAACAAGAACTGGCCTCCTTCAGTACCGGCAGCATTCTCAATTTTTACGGAGATTACTACCTGCTCTCCGGCTTGACCTTCAGCTGAGGATACTAGAAGGCTGATACCATTTAAAGCCTCTAACCCTGCTGGCAAAGCAATAATGAATATTGAGACTGCTAATATAATAATCAATACTTTCATATCTCGTTCGACCCTTGATCACTTTTTTCATAGGGATGCTACAGCGGCGATTATTAAAATCACCGCTGTATCCGAAAAACTATTTTTATAAACCTTTTGTTAATTTCCATGCGGACAATTGTCTAGATCTGTTGTAGATCAACATGCCTGCTAATAGAAAGAACACACCCGCAACTTGAATTAAAAGCATGCCACCAGTAGGTGGAGTTGGTTTAAGTCCTTTCAGTTCAGCTATTTTATTTTCTGCTGCCCTTAGTGTGTCGAGGTTTTCAAAGTCAGTGTCAACTGCTCCATGCTGGCTTTTCGCTGCATTCACAAGCGCTCTTGCAGCTTTTACAGCATCCTCATCCTTTAATGTAAGCTTTTCAACAGAAGGCAGCGCTGCTATTGCATTATCGGCTGTAAAAATAGCAAACAGCTTTGCGTAATGTTTTTCTGCATCTTCAAGTTTTTTCAAATTGCTAAAATCACTGTCTACTGCACCCCACCTTTCTTTAGCTTTTACAACCAGTGCCCGGGCATCTTTTATTGCTTCACCGTCAGCCAGGGTTACCGGTTCTTTAAGAGCTGCAATTGCATCTTCAGCAGCCTTAATAGCTTTAGCTTTTGCCGTTGCTACATCAATCACGGTAATAGTACTAACTGTAGGAACAGTAACTTCAGCTACCATATCGACAGCATCAGGGTCGGTTACTTTTAGCCCTGAAAACACAGGGGTTGTTTCACCTTCTTCAAGAATCTCAAAAAGAATTGTTCCTAAAATACCGGTATCTTTTGCTGAACCCTCACCGATTGCCCAAAGTACACGTAGTTTTCCATCATCCAGTTCCAGATTTGCTGAAATCAGGTTAATATCAGTACCGGTCATTTCAGGAACAAAGTCCCCGGGTTTAAAATCTAATGGTTCCAGAATATCCCCATCAAAAGATAGGTCAAACTGCCCGCCATCAGTTCCAGAGGCATTGTTGATCCTGATAATCATTGACACCTCTTCACCAACTATAAACTCACCATCAAAGGTAACAGTAAAAGTAACGGGCCCTTCAGCAAAAACAGCTGAGGGGAAAAGCGCTAAACTAAAAAACAAAATAACTGCTAATATTAACATTTTATTTTTAATTAATATCATTTGTATACACCCCTTCATCTCATTATCGTTCTATATCGAGACAGGCTACTATCCTCCTTTACTGCTCAGCAATTATTTGCTAATTATTTTTATCTCCCTGTAATGCAGACCTCAATTACGGCTTCTACGTCTTGTAGTTAGAAACACAAAGCCTGTTCCAGCCAAAATCAAACCCACACTTAATGTACCGTAGATCCCACCTGTAGGCGGTGTTGGTTTGCGGTCATCAGGTTTTTCCGGTTTAGGCTCAGGTTTAGGCTCAGGTTTAGGCAGTCTATCTTCGGCGTCTTTCAGGTATTCATAACGCCAGCAAAGCTGAAAAGGAGTCGCGCCATGCTCTTGTATAGCGATCAGAACAAGACGACGGGCCTCTTCAATTATCTCTCTGTGCTCTGAGGTGATTTGATCCAAGGGGGGGATTTTATCGATGGCATCTTTGGCTGCCTGGATTGAAAGAAATTTCAAGGCCTTAGCCTCAGCTTTACGTAACTTAGCCATATTTTCAAAGTCGCTGTCTTCGGCACCAAATTCTTTCTTTGCATAATCAACTAAGGAAATAGCTTTTGCTACATCCTTCATAAAAGCTTCTTCATATCCAATTATTAAATCGGGATTAGTTATTCTAAATATAGCCCTATTGGCATCAGAGATAGCCTTAGCTTTATAAAATTCAAATATATCTTCTTCGGTCAACTCTTTTTTTTCTTGCTCTTCTTCAGCTTCTTCATCGTTAGCAAAAACGGTTTGGTTGCTTACCATTAAAAGCGATATAGAGATTATCAAAATAACGAGAAGAAGCAGTCCATAACTGACTGGCTTTTTCATGGTTTTCTCTCCCTTTTCAATATAATTGTTTACCCTGAGTTTATTTAGTCTATTTTAAATTCATTCGGTGGCGCCACCAAAACATTTTTATCCCTTTGTTTCGCCTCCCTTATAAAAGAAATATTATATATAGCTTTTATAAATCTCTTTATCTAAAGATACCACACCATCTTATTTTATTCAATATTTTTCTAAAAATTCCTTCTTTTTTATGTAAAAAT
>SLQM01000202.1 GCA_007131435.1 Syntrophomonadaceae bacterium | reverse complement strand
TTATTTCGCCATTAAAAACATTTACCACCTGTCCGTTAGTTAATAGCAGATCTGCCGGTTCATCGCCCCGGGCCACAGCTACTGCCCTTTTCATATCTTCCAGGCTTTCCAGTAAATTAAGTTTCATAGTTTACCTCCTGCGTGCATAATAAATCGGGCTTGGTAATAGAAAATAATATAAGGAATTAATTCACTAGAAGTAGCCCTACTTCCTCTTTGGTCGGGGAACCCTTCTTAACTTTCTTTTGTCATATTTATTAAAGGCAGCAAAAAAGGGAGGTTTAACTATGAAAAATTTATTGACATTCTTTGCTGCAGGAGCTTTGGTAATAATCATAATGACTCTACTGTTAATTCCGGGGGGATGTGCCCTGTTTGAAACTGGCGAAGGGCAGGCGGCACCGGTTGAAGAACTTGATGAGCGTTTAGTGCAGGCTAATAACCGCCTGGGCTTTATATTGATAGATGAGCTGTCAAACGGTAATAGCGGTAATATTCTCATATCTCCGGCAAGTATCCTAACCGCCTTAGCCATGACCTACAACGGGGCAGAAGGAGAAACGCGGGCCGCCATGGGGAAAACCCTGGGGCTTCAAGATATGTCCCTTGAAGAGGTTAACAAATCCTTTGCAGATCTGTTAACCCTGCTCAACAATCCTGACCCCCAGGTAGAGTTAGCACTGGCCAATTCACTATGGGCCCGGGACGGGGTAGGTTTCAACAGTGACTTCCTGGAGCGCAACAGCGAATATTACAAGGCAGAAGTTGCTGAAATTGATTTCGACCGCGAAGATGCGGCCGACATAATAAACAGCTGGGTGAAAGATAATACTGGTGGAAAAATTGAAGACCTGGTTGAGGCCCCGATCGATTCAGACACCATTCTTTTCCTGATCAATGCCATCTATTTTAAAGGGGACTGGACCAATAAATTTGACCCCGGCCAAACAAGAGAAGTCCCGTTTACCCTGCCTGACGGCAGCCAGAGGAATCATCCGCTGATGTTTAAATACAGCAGCTTCGACTATTTTCAAAATGATCTTTTCCAGGCAGTCAAACTGCCTTATGGTGAAAATGAGCGTATAGGGATGTACCTGTTTTTGCCCAGGGAAGGGACCTCAAAGGAAGAGCTGTACCGGAATCTAAAGGCCGAGCCGTGGAAAAAGCAGGTAGATAAATTCTATTCAATGGAAGGAGAAGTGGGGCTGCCGCGCTTTCAATTTGAATATGAAGTTTCGCTCAATAATACCTTGGAAACTCTTGGAATGGGCATTGCATTTGACCAGGACAGGGCAGACTTCAGCGGAATGCGTCCTACCCCACCTGAACTTTTTATCAGTGAGGTTAAGCATAAATCATTTATCGAAGTAAACGAAGAAGGGACTGAAGCCGCAGCGGCAACATCAGTTGAAATAGCGGTTACTTCAATGCCTGAAACCTTTTCCATGATCATTGACCGCCCCTTTGTCTTTGCCATTGCCGATAACATGACAGGGACAATCTTATTCATCGGAGAAGTTTCAAATCCCCGATAGATTATATAGTTAAGGGCTGTTGATATACCGGCGACTGATTAAGATAAGCAATCCGGCCCCGAGCGCTATAAAACTTAAAAAGATGAAGCACCATTTAAGAACAGTAAAAAGTGGAGCGAGGTTCACAATTACAGGGGTGGGAAGCGGAAAGCGATACATTACCAGGGAAGCTGCACTGTTTTCCAGCAAGTCAAAAAAAGCGCCAAAAAATGGTAGGAGGTTTACCAGCCTGTAGCTGCTGCCCCGGGGGAAATTGCGGAAAATACAGGTTAGAGAAGTTACAAGAAATGCCAGGTAAACGGCCGGCCATACTATGTCAAAAGTAAAACGCGAGTAGATATAGTATGACCGGCCTTCTTCACCATAAAGTTCTGCCATCTCATAGAGATCCCCTGCACTATAGTAAAAGGATGTATCGGGGGATACTGACACCCCGGTTAGTTCTTCAAGCTGGCCGGCCATACTAGGCAGCACCAATACCATAAAGAGAATGAAAATTAAGGTTGCAGCTAGAAGGACAGTCAGGTTAATCACCCTGTAACACCATTCTGATAGCCTTTTTAAATACTTCATCACATCACCCTTTTCATTATACATTCTTGCAAAAAAATATGGTATTCTAATTACATCTTAAATCTAATTTCAAAAAGGAGACTTGCATATTGAGAAACAGGGATAGCTATGCAGAACCTTACCGTATAAAAGTCATTGAACCGATCAGGCAAAAAGATCGCAAGACCAGGGAACTCTTAATTGAGCAGGCCCATTATAATGTTTTCAACCTGAGGGCAGAAGATGTATATATTGACCTTTTAACTGACAGCGGCACCTCGGCCATGAGCGCCAACCAGTGGTCAGGAATGATGATTGGCGATGAATCGTATGCAGGATGCGCCAACTTCTACAACCTGCAGGATGCTTTGCTCGAAATCATTGGCTACCGCTACGTTGTTCCCACTCACCAGGGCCGGGCTGCCGAAAACATCTTGATGACCATGTTCGTTAGCGAAAGCCAGGATGTTCTTGGCAACATGCATTTTGATACTACTGAAGGCCATATTAAACTGAGAAAAGCAAATCCGGTTAACCTGGTAATTGATGAAGGCATGGATCCGGATATTGACCACCCTTTTAAGGGCAACATCAACCTGGAGAGGCTTGAAGAAGAACTGAAAAAGAGCGATCCTTCTACTATCCCTCTGATAATCATTACAACAACCAGCAACACCAACGGTGGCCAGCCTGTTTCAATGAATAATATGCGCTCAGCTTCGGAACTGGCAAAAAAATATAACCGCCCAATTTTTATAGACGCCGCCCGCTTCGCCGAAAACTGTTACTTTATAAAGCAGCGTGATGAGAGGTATAAAAACAAGTCAATTCGCGAAATTGCAAGGGAGTTCTTTTCCTATGCCGACGGCTGCACCATGAGCTCCAAAAAAGATGCACTGGTTAATATTGGCGGTTTCCTGGCATTTAAGGATAAAGAGGAATGGTATGAAAGGGCTGTCCAAATCCAAATCTGCTATGAGGGTTTTCGCACTTACGGGGGGTTGGCAGGACGCGACCTGGAAGCACTGGCCCGCGGCCTATATGAAGGTACAGAAGAAGATTACCTTGAAGATCGCATAGGCCAGGTTCATTACCTCGGCAGCAACCTGATTGAAGCCGGCGTGCCGATCATGAAACCGATTGGCGGACACGGCGTATTTGTGGACGGTCAAAGGTTCCTGCCTCACATCGAAAGGGCCAACCTTCCGGGCCAATCCCTTGCTATTGAACTCTACAAGGAAGCGGGAATCAGGTGCATAGAACTCGGCACCTGCGCATTCGGTTATAAAGACCCAAAAACCGGTGAAGAAATATATCCCCCGCAGGAACTGGTACGCCTGGCCATCCCGAGAAGGGCTTACACTGATCGTCACATGGATGTAATAGTCAACGCATTTAAAGCTATTAATGAAAGAAAAGAAAACATAAAAGGGTTAAAAATGGTTTACCAGGCTGAAATCATGCGGCATTTCACCGCTCGTTTTGAAATGATTAAATAATTTTACCAGCACACCCGTAGCAAGTACCCCGACCCCTTGCTACGCTCTTATCCAGCTGGCAATATATTTACGGCCGCTAGCTTTACGATCATCAACAACCCAGCGGCCTTTTAGCCCCTGTTCCCTGGCCACCATTTCAAAATGGCACATGGCAATACCCATATCGATATTTTGGATGCGTATTTTACCAAGGAGCCGATTGTAAAGCTTGTTTTCCTGCAGAAACAGGTGGTATAAGCCTTCCTTTTCCTGCACAATTCGCCAGGGCTGGCGGTTCGAAGCTGATGGCCCCATCCTTACTGCCTCCAGGGCATCAGCGTATTGTCCTGCATCTTCTTTTAACAGGGGGGTGCTTCCGTCACCCTGGAAGAAAAGCTGGTCCCAGGGTTTCCTTTTTTTTGAACCGGCAGTAAACCTGGCTATTTTGTCAGCAATAGAAACTTCCTCCAGCGCATAACCGACTGGTGTTATCGCTGGAAGCAGTTCATTTTCTGCCAGGTTCATTTTAGACGCAAAGGCACTTCTTCTAAAAGTTCCTCCCAGCCAGCAGGTCCCAAGCCCCAGGTATGTGGCTTTTAAAATGACTTTTTCCATATTATACCCAAGGTCTTCCAGCGCCCCCGGTTCATCCTGGACTGCTCCAAGGATGTAAAGTTTTGCGCCCTTGATCATTCCGTAAGTACCGAAGCGGCGCAGTTCATTATTATCAAGCGGCTGCAGGTCTAGCATGTCAAACCTGACAGTGGCGCCAAAGGGGCCGTTTTCCAGGTTTAAATAGTAATTTTCAAGCTCTTTTCGCAAT
>SLQM01000001.1 GCA_007131435.1 Syntrophomonadaceae bacterium | reverse complement strand
GCCTGCGCCGGCATCATCGTTGGTGTAGTAACTATTACCGGCCTGGGCCAGGGCATGATACTGCTTTTGTCTGCTGTCGCCGGTGATAACCTACTGGTTCTGCTATTAATGTCTGCAGGAATATCGATTATTCTTGGAACGGGCCTGCCGACCACGGCAAAGTATGTTGTCATGGCTACCCTTGTTGCTCCAGCGGTTACCACAATAGCCCCACAGGTACCGGTACTGGCGGTTCACCTCTTTATCCTATATTATGCTATTCTTGCTGATGATACCCCACCGGTGGGAGTTGCCGCATATGCAGCTGCTGCCATAGCCCGTTCTGAACCTATCAGGACGGGGCTTCTTGGCTTCAAGTTCGATCTTGGTGCTTTTCTGCTGCCCTTCATGTTTGTTTACAACCCGGAGTTTTTATTAATTGACACCACCTGGTATAATGCTTTGTTTGTTGCTGCCACTTCACTATTTGGCATTTACTGTTTTTCTGCAGTAATTCAGCGCTGGCTTTTTACCAGGATGAAGATCTGGGAGCAGGTAATACTGCTAGTTGTGGCCCTGTCCATGATTTGGCCTACCTGGTACACTGATATAATTGGCGCAACAGCATTCCTGATTATCTATTTCCACCAGAGGGCCGTGAAAGCGAGAGAGGATAAAAAGGCGGAGGCATCCGTCTAAAGTTTCTATAAAGATTACCGGGGTTTATGCTTATGAGCAGCAAGAATATATCACTTGTCAGTAAAAAAGCTATATTTATTGCCCTGCTTATATTATTAAGCTTCAACAGTACTGGCTGCCAGGACCATACCGATTCCTGGCAGCTTGTGGTTAAAGAGCCTGGCAGTTTAACAGAGCTGTATGCAATTGAAGCTGCTCCCGGTTCAACCTTCGAGCTCAGTTATCGTCATTCAGTAAGCGCTTCAATGGTTTATGGAAAATTTAAAATAAGCGAGAAGGGCATGATTGAGCCTTTAACTACCAGTTATTCCAGCTTTGGACCCGGCCTGCCACTTGATTATGCAGAAGAATACACCATAGAAAATGGTGTGATTACCGTTTATCACCGGGATGAACCGCGCGAAGCAATAAGGCTATGGGTTTCAGATATCACCGGCGAAACAATAATCATAAATGATCTAGAGTACCCACTTTATCCCGAAACAAGTGGTCACAGGCTGGTAGAAATATACCTGCAGCAATAATTAATAATTGGCTTTAGATATCGAGGTTTTGAACCAGTCGGGCATTATCTTCAATAAACTTTCTCCTCGGCTCAACCTTGTCTCCCATTAAAACGCCAAATATATTATCTGCCTGCATTGCATCTACAAGCTCTACCCTTTTAATAATTCTGCTTTCAGGGTTCATGGTAGTATCCCAAAGCTGATCGGGATTCATTTCACCCAGGCCCTTGTAACGCTGGATGCCAACATTGCCGTCACGGGTCCACTCGTTTAAGAGCCTGTCCAGCTCTTCCTCCCGGAAAAGGTACTGTTCCTTTTTACCCTTCTTTACCTTGTAAAGCGGAGGCTGGGCGATATAGACAAAACCGCTTTCTATCAGTTCCTGCATGAAACGATAGAAAAATGTTAGCAGTAAAACACGAATATGGGAACCGTCGACATCAGCATCGGTCATGATAATAATTTTTTGATAGCGGGCCTTTTGGATGTCAAATTCACCTTCAATACCTGTACCCAGGGCCGTGATCAGGGTTCTGATCTCTTCATTGGCCAAAATTTTATCCAGCCTGGCCTTTTCAACATTCAGGATTTTTCCGCGCAGGGGAAGGATGGCCTGGAAACGGCGATCGCGACCCTGCTTGGCAGAGCCGCCTGCAGAGTCACCCTCAACAATAAAGAGCTCACTTTCTCCCGGGTCTTTTGATGTGCAGTCGGCAAGCTTTCCAGGCAGGCTTGATATTTCAAGAGCATTTTTACGCCTGGTTAGCTCTCTTGCTTTCCTGGCTGCTTCCCTGGCCCTGGAAGCCCTGATCGCCTTTTCAATAATTCTTCTTGCCACTGCAGGGTTCTGTTCTAAATAAGCTTCTATGTTTTCATAACAAATACTATCGACCACGCTGCGAATATCGCTATTGCCCAGCTTTGTCTTGGTCTGGCCTTCAAACTGCGGATCAAGCAGTTTGACGCTTAGCACCGCTGTAAGCCCTTCCCTGATATCCTCACCGGAGAGGTTGCCCTGGTTATCTTTTAGCATACCGAGTTTCCGGGCGAAGTCATTAACCAGGCGGGTCAGGGAGACCTTAAAACCGTATTCATGCGTTCCGCCTTCCTGGGTATGGATATTATTGGCATATGAATAAAGAACTTCTGCGTAACCGGCATGGTATTGCAGGGCAAGTTCTACCTCAAAATTGTTAGCAGCTTTTTGGAAGTAGAGCGGTTTTTTCGGGACCGTCTCTTTGCCCTGGTTCAGGTATGCAACATATTGCATTAGCCCTCCGTCATATTTAAATATTTCTGTTCTTCCGCTGCGGTTATCTTTAAAGCTGATTTTTGTTCCCTTGTTCAAAAAAGCAAGTTCCCTTAATCTTTGGATCACCACTTCATTGTCAAATATTGTATTCTCAAAAATTTTTGAATCAGGCATAAAGGTAATTTTTGTACCCGTCTTGCTTATTTTCCCGGTCGCTTTAATCGGTGTCTGCTTTTTGCCTCTCTTGTATTTCTGGGTATAAATTTTTCCATCCCTGTATATTTCAACTTCAAGCCACTCTGATAAGGCATTTACCACGGATACACCGACACCATGAAGGCCGCCGGAGACTTTATAACTCTCTGCATTGAACTTTCCACCGGCATGTAGCATGGTTAAGACTACCTCAACGGCTGGTTTTTTTTCCTGGGGATGATCTTCAACAGGAATACCCCGGCCATCGTCAATTACAGTGACACTGTTGTCCTCGTTGATAGTCACCTTAACTTGTTTACAGTAACCGGCTAATACTTCGTCAATACTATTGTCAACAACTTCAAAGATAAGGTGGTGCAATCCCCTGCTTGATGTAGATCCTATATACATGCTTGGACGACGCCTTACTGCTTCTAAACCTTCAAGGACCTGAATATGATCAGCCGTGTAATCGTTGTTGTTTTTTCCTTTATTTGCCATCATTCACCTCGTGAATTTTTTGGGTTCTTCTTATAACTTCAAAAATATTATAGCATGTTTATTAACAGGAGCGTATCAGCACGAAATATTTTGCCGCCTTGAAAGCGTTAGTGGGGAAATTGGAGAAAATTGCACGTTTCTATCCGTAACAACAAAAGATTTAGGGATGCGCCCTTTTTTATTGCCGCCTGAAAATGTTATCCCAGAGGTTTTTAAGAAATCCCTGTTAACCGGATTATCTGCAAGATCAACCTTGAAGATACCGATCAGTTCTTTGTGAAAGACTATTTGAGATCCACCGACATGTAAAAACATTTTTACTGCCTCTCATTGTTTATTAGTTGTTATAGTTTTTATCATCCTGTATGCATGATATATATTATTATATTTAAATACCAATTATCCTTTTTAAAATGGCTCTATTTTAAAGAATATATCTTTAACTATTCCACGGCCGGCTTTTTCATTTAGCTTCCCTATCAATTTTGGCTTCAACATAGATAGGTGATATGACCAAACCGAATCTTTTACAAGAACTTTTAATACACCCTTTGATATACTTTCAGCCCTGGTTACCTCTGCCAACTCTGCTCCCACAATATCGTCCCAGTGCACTACCACAAGGTATTGTTGATATCCGTTCCAGAGATTATTTCTTTTTAAGATGTTTTCAATTAAAGGGCCTATCTGTTTCACTCTTTATCCTGCCTTTGTTAATATGGATTTTTTTATATTCAATATCAATATTTTTTACCAGATTATCTATCGAGTCTGCCGTACTGATAAAGCACTGGCCACTGCTCTCCCTGATAAAATCAAGGAGGTATTCCCTGCGTTTTCGGTCAAATTCAGAAAATACATCATCCAGTAAAATAATGGGCCACAGGGTATTTTTTTTCTTAAAAAGGTTAATTTCTGCCATCTTCAAGGCAAGCGCAGCTGTTCTTTTTTGACCTTGTGATGAATACTTCCTGGTATCGAAACCATTGATCAATATTTTTAAATCATCAAGATGGGGCCCAACCATGGTAGTGCCCCTTCGAAATTCCAACTCTCTTTTTTCTGCAATCTTTTTTCTAAACAAATCCCGGGTAGCACTTACTGTATCAGGCAGGCGAAATGTCCCAACATACTCCATGTCAAGGTTTTCTTCATTATCTGTCAACGCCCAGAAAAATTTTTGTGCTTCATCTTGAATATCCCTGACTATTTCCTGGCGCGCCTGCATTATACTGCTACCCAACTCTATTAGTGAATCGCTC
>SLQM01000134.1 GCA_007131435.1 Syntrophomonadaceae bacterium | reverse complement strand
TTTTTTAGTACTGGGCTTAATCATTAAAAGAAGAGCAGGTATAAAACACCTGATCCTGGGCTGGGCTAAATGGAAAGTAAGCCCCCTATGGTACCTGGTCACTTTATCACCAGTTCTATTAAGTTTTATTACCCTTGGCATATATAGAATATTATATGGCACTTTCCCGACCACAGTAGTGTTTACAAATCCAGCATTGTTGCTACCACTATTATTAATGCTTATTTTAACCGGGGCTACCGGAGAGCAACTGGGTTGGAGGGGATTTGCACTACCCTGGCTGCAAACTAAAATGAGCGCTTTGCTTTCAAGTATAGTTTTAGGGTTGATCTGGTCCTTCTGGCATATTCCCTTATGGTTCGCCGGAATTGGACATGAGTCTTTCCCGTTCTGGGCTTACACAATCATCGGTATCTCTTTTTCCATACTGGTTACCTGGGCCTGCAATAATACCAGGGGTAGTATGCTTATTGCCAGCTTGTTTCACCTTTTTTTAAATTTAGGGGTAAGTATGATTGATCCGGTAGCAATTCCAATGATAGCGGTAATCTTTGCACTATATGCCCTAATTATTGTACTGATATTTGGACCGCAAAAATTATCAAGGAAAAACGAGCTGCCCATTAATAGTGATACAAAATCATGGGTGGTAGAGAAGTAAGTTCAATTCCAAATTTCATGGGGACGTCAGACATTTATAATCGTGGTTTCACAATGTTTGCCATTAAAACCATTAAAATCTTTAATGATCATATTCAGTCTCCTTATCCCAATTGCTAATGAGGTTATTTAAAAAGGAAATTTCGCTTTGCATAAAATTTAGTGTGTGTTTGAATAAAAGTTTGCCCTGAAATGATATATGTTTTTGAAGCATATATTCGGAGTTGTTCAGTTTAAACATAGCATTTAGTCCTCGTTATTATTTTATATATGCGAAATAACACATATGAAATAATAGTGCAAGAAACTAAAATGCCATTGAGTCCGGAGTGGATATTAAACAATTGCCCCAACCTTAATGGGTTGAGGCCTTAATATGATACAAAATATCTTTCTGTTTAAGCTTTTAGAAA
This sequence comes from Syntrophomonadaceae bacterium, assembly GCA_007131435.1. Taxonomy (GTDB): domain Bacteria; phylum Bacillota; class Dethiobacteria; order DTU022; family DTU022; genus SLQM01. The sequence continues at coordinate 3,323 of SLQM01000134.1, read as the reverse complement.
GAAAACTCCGCTTTAACCATCGCTTTCACTGTAACCTCGTCGGGCGTAATCGGTGTCGGAGCGCCCATTGCGGCTTCTTCCGCTAAGGCATCCTGCCTCACAACAAATGGTATATACTCAGTTCTCTCTTCCTGAATGCGGAAGAGGCCGCTAATTCTTTCGTCGGCGCTTTCGGCAATGGCTTCAGCCTTTTTCTTGGCCTGTTCAGTGGCCGTCTTAAGGGCTTGCAGTTGAAGTTCCTGCGGGTTTTCCAGTTCAAAGTTAATATAGTTAATATTATTGGCCCCGCTTCTTATTGCCAGGTCGATAATTTCACCCACTTCATCAATTCTAGAAGTAGATACAACCACTTCATTGCTGACCTGGTAAGTGATTAACTCTTCACTGGATAGACGTTCTTCAAACCATTCGCGGTAGCTGTAGAGCTGATACGAACCGGTCTTGATCTCGTCTTCAGTTAGCCCGAACCCGCTTAGCGCTTCAAACACGGCATTGGCGAGGCGGGCGTTTTCTTCCACAGCTTGTTCAGCCGAGTTGCTGCGCGTCTCTATTGCCAGGCTGATCCTGGCCAGGTCAGGTTCGGCTTTTACTTCTGCCTCGCCGTAGGTCTGGATAATCTGTGGCATATCACTTGTTACCACACTGGTCTGGGACCCACAACCGCTAACCACAAAAACAACCAGCACAGTTAACGCAACAGCAACAATCAGTTTTTTTGTATTCATAATCATGATCCCCCTCTGTTGTTCTTAAATTCTGGCATAATCATATTATCAATACTTTCTTATTATTAATGACTAATTGATCAGTAAAAAAGTTCCATCTTAATTTTTAACTTAACTCTCTGCCAGTAGGAAAGAACTGTGCTATAGAAACCACTACATTTTTCAAGTGGAGGATGCTCAAATGGTTAATGTAATATTACTTTAATCAGCCCCCGGTGTAAAAGAAGCATTTTCTGAGTCTGGATCTCCTAAGCGTTTATTCGGTATCTAATGCTTCTATTGTCAAATTTACAACAATTCGGCGCAATACAGGGAGATTGTTCGGAGCGGCTCTTTAGGCCGCAGCACTAACCTGACAGGACTATTTACACTCAACCTTTAATTTCATTACCTTTGAAAAAAAACAAAAACATATGCCACATTGTTTCTTGAAATGCAACACACGAGATCACTTTTTCGTTCCTCTGGCACATTGCCCTGCTCATCACTAAAATATCTCAGGCGGATGATTATCAATCCGGACGATGTCTGGATTGAAATGGAATGAAATAGCTATCAGCTTAGATGTTATCTGTGGGGACTTTGCTTATAGCATTCTGCGCATCCCTGTTGATATTATCAAATCAGAAGAATACAACTTTTTTATCGGAATTATACTGTCTCAATAACGTTAATGCTTATGGGAAGAGGTGATATCGTGAACAAGAATATCTTAAAAGGAAAGTGGAACGAAATGAAAGGCGAGACCAAGAAAAAGTGGGGGAAGCTAACTGATGATAAAAAGATGGTAATTTCAGGGCATAAGGAAAAGCTGGTCGGGGCTCAACAGACGAAATACGGATACTCGAAAGATAGGGTAGAGAAAGAATACAGGTTATTTCTTGAAAAGCATAAATAACTGTTTAATGGGTATCGCTTTTTAAGGCGGTAAAATAAACCATGGTTCAGGAAAGGAGAGCATAATGACTGAGGAAAGAATTGCCAATGTGGCAAAGGTTATTGAGCTGGTCGGACGGTCTACGGTTGGTTGGGAAGATGCTGCTAATAATGCTGTAATTGAAGCATCCAAAACCGTGACACATATTACCGGAGTTGAGATTATTCACTGCACCGGAACGGTTAAAGACGGAAAAATTACTGATTATAAGGCCAACGTTAAAGTTGCTTTTGGTCTTACAGATCGGTAGGTTTTACAGAATCACAAGCTGAAGCAGCAAGGATATTACAGGTCACAACTATAAAAAAAATAGTTGTAAATGAAACGGGAAGTGGCTTCAGTAGATATTTGCAGCGCTTCCCGTATGACTTACCTGGGGCTTTTGCTGTTGGGTTTTACCCTAAAGAGTAAAAAGGGGTGTTAAGTCTTAAAGGAACTGTGTTTGATTTTATGTTTGATTATTGCTAAAATTAAGTATAGTTAAAAATTAATCTTTTTAGCCGATTCATTGCCACAAATCTCATTAATTGTAGAGTTAAGTGGTTGAAAAGAAAAGGGAGGTTTAATTTTATGGTTATCAGCGAATTAATGTTAGGTGTTATAACTGTTATTTTTGGTATTGTGATCATGATATTTCCCAAGATCATTAACTATCTCATTGGCATTTACCTAATTATCGTCGGAGCACTTGCCATTATTCAGGGACTGTAATCAAAATACCCATTACAGACTGAATGAGATTCTTTTTAATGCGTTGTCAGGGGACGTTGTCAGGGGACGGGGGTTTGACAGTCTGGCTGCTAGAGGAGAAAATCAAAAGCTTCTGCTCGAGACTCTCCAGGCCAGGGCCGCCCTGGCCTGGGACCTCGACAGCAAAGATATTGTAGCCTCTTTTGACCGCAGCTGGACCAAGGAGAAAATAAAGCTCTTCAAGGATAGTATCGCCACCGCCAATAAAGATTAGGGTTTTACGCTTCTGGTTATCGTTTGCAGCCTTAATGAAGTATCCCGGCAGGTGCTTGCCCTCAAAGGGAACTGCTACCGGTTCAATTGGAGTGTCAGACATCTGTGCGGCAGCGCGAAAGCATTCAACCTGCTTTTCTCTTTTCTTTGCCGTGCCATAATAGCTAGATGCCCTGAAAAATGCTTCCCTGGCACTGACGATGTGGTCTTTTTGCTGTGCCTCTATGGCAAGCTGCTCCAGCAGTTCACCCTGGAGAACAAATTCGCGATCCCAGCTTTCCCGGTTAACTTTTTCCATCCGGGAGATAGTTGCCCATATCTCAGCCATTTCTGTTCCCCCACCACTAACCTGCCAGAGCAGCTGTATTACATTTAAATCCATGTGAACATCTTTGAATCTATAAGCTATCCGCTCTTTTTTATAGATTCCAAGGTTTGCCCGGGGTATTTTCTGTTCATAAAGTCGATCATATCTTTTCATCACTAACTGCCTCCCTTTTTTTATAAACTGGATCAATCATATCCGGGCCAGCCAGCAATGTAACCTACTAAAAGGGAGGTTTAAGAATATGATCTACAAACCTTACTGTTTCCTATTATTTACCATGAGATAGGAAGACGGTGATAGACAAACGAGGTTTTCGTAGCAGGGGTAGGGTACCTGCTATTCTTCATTGACTCTTTTGGCTATACAGGTT
>SLQM01000139.1 GCA_007131435.1 Syntrophomonadaceae bacterium | reverse complement strand
GCATGATCCTGGAACGCTTCTCCAACCTGGTAAAAGATCATTACCGCTACCCCTTCGGGGTATTCCCCGATCGCGAAAGCACCGAGCGTAGCGAGAGCCATCAGGAAGTTTTCGTCGAACACCTTTCCCCTGGCTATATTATTTGCCGCCCTGACCAAGACCGGCCCGCCAAAAATCAGGTAGGCAGCGGTATATAGTAATATGCTTATAACTGAGGGAGGCTTAAAGATTATGGCAGCAAGAAAAAATAGCAAACCGCCGGAATAGAGGGCTATCTTTGAGGGAGATATTAAGTTGTATATGCTTAGATCAGGGGTGCAATCACAACTGTTTTCTGCTCTGCAATCAGCACTGCTGTAGCTCATGTCTTGCTTACTACCTCCATTTATTCATTTAAGTGATTTAGGCCTTCCTTGAATATCGCTGCTATATGTTCATCGTCTAAAGAATAAAACATGTTTTTTCCTTCCCTGCGCGGCTTGACCAGGCGCGCCTGTTTTAAAACCCGTAACTGGTGTGATACGGCAGACTGGGTCATGTTTAAAAGATAGGCAATATCGCAAACGCACATTTCCTCTTCAAAGAGGGCCCAGATAATTTTTATCCTGGAAGAGTCACCGAAAACCTTAAAAAATTCGGCCAGGTCGTAAAGCTGCTCTTCTTCGGGCATTTTATCCCTGACCCTATTAACAACCTCTTCATGAATAACGTTACAGTCACACTGAACCTGGTCTTTGCCTGAACTACTCACTGCCGCACCTCCCAATAACAATTGAACATATGAACCTGCGCTCATATGTTAGCATTGTTATATTTCCATGTCAAGAATTTGTATGAAATAGATATTGCTACCCTTTTTGGGAAGGCGCACTATGTTATTGACAAGGGCAAGTGCAAATAAGTGAGGGTTATATTCTGCATCGTTTTAAACATTAGTGTAATGCCCATAAAAGGGTTTTGTATAACAGGTGCAGAAAGGTGAGAATATATGAAAAACTTGTTTGCCACTTTTGCAGCAGGGAACCCGGCCCTTTACTGAAATGATATATAACAGGCAGTGTATAAAAACCAGGAGCCCAGCATATGGCGAAAGCAGGAAAGCTATGATATTACCCACGCGTGAAGAAATCGAAGAAGCCGGAAAGATTGTTTACAAGGTAATGGCGCCTACAGCACAGTACTGTTGGCCTCTGCTCTGTCAGCGTTTGGGTACGGAAATATGGCTGAAGCATGAAAATCACACCCCGGTTGGCGCTTTTAAAATTCGCGGAGGCCTGGTTTATTTCGAAGTTCTATCCAAATCAGGCCGGCTGCCAAAAGGTGTAATCAGCGCCACTCGCGGCAATCACGGGCAATCGGTCGGTTTAGCAGCCAACATGCAGGGCATTGCGGCTAAAATTGTCGTTCCGAGAGGAAATAGCACAGAGAAAAATGCCGCTATGAAAGTGCTGGGGGTTGACTTAATTGAGCACGGCGAACATTTTCAGGAGGCCCGGGAGCATGCCGGAAAGCTTGCTGAGGAACTATCGCTGCTCATGGTGCCTTCTTTTCATCCGCTTTTAGTGGCCGGAGTGGCCACTTACAGCCTGGAGTTACTGACGGCAGTCCCCGACCTTGATCTAATCTATGTGCCCATCGGTTTAGGTTCCGGCATCTGTGGCATGATGTCCGCAAGGGAAGCCCTGGGGCATAAAGCTATAATAGTCGGGGTGGTATCAGCCCATGCCCGGGCTTACGCCAAATCATTTGCCGCAAAAATACCCATGGAATCCCCGGTGAGCACCCACCTGGCCGACGGTGTAGCCTGCAGTACGACTGATCCGGAAGCGCTTGAACTAATTTTAGATGGAGTGGAAAGAATTGTTGAAGTAACCGATCTAGAAATTGCAGAAGCTATGCGCACGATTTTTGAGTGCACCCACAATGTCAGTGAAGGGGCAGGAGCAGCCGGCTTTGCTGCGGCCATGAAAGAAAAAGACAAACTGGGCGGTTTAAAGGTTGGAACGGTAATTTCAGGTGGCAATGTAGACCGCGATGTCTTTTCTGAGGTGCTTGCTTCAAAGGAATTAAGGGACAGGCCTTGAAACTTCCGGCAAGTTAATAAAGATATACCGGCCAAGGTTCCCGGAAAGAAAATAAACTAATTATTAAAACCTCCGCCATTTGGTGGCCCGTATCTATGTTTAAAAGCGTACCAGGGAACAGGGGTTGACAGCTGATATTTTACTCGTCATCAATCTGTTCCAGGGCTTTATGAACCAGGGGTAAATCCCGGTTGGTTATAATGCCCTGCAGTTTTTCAGACAGCTTGCCGTGCTGGGTAATCAGTACTGCCTCAAGCTTTTTTCCTTCCTGCTGCCAGCGGTAGAACATATCAGGAATTTCGATTAGCGACTGGTTAACTGATACTACCTCGTAATTGCTTTCATGGCCAACCTTCTTTATTACATCCTGCAAAGTAGTGGCGCTTATATCAAAAGTATCATCGGCCAGGCTTAGACCCATCCATTTAACGATCATATTGGAAGTAAGCAGGCAGATGGTTTCACCGTTGCCTAAGACAGGAACCTGGGTGTAAGACATACGGCTTAGCTCCCTGATGGCCCTTGATATGGGGTCACTGGCTGAAAGGGCTAAAACTTCTTTTAAGAAGAGCGGCGCTACCTTTGGCGGCTCAAGCAGCAGGCGGGCTATCTGTTCAATATGTGAGACCGCGTAATCATTAGGTTCAGCTATAATTTCGCCACCGGAGCGATCATGGACTATGGCGTTGCGCAGTTCTCCATATTCTTTTAAATCGAAGCGGTAGCGTTCAATGATCGGGTTAACCCGCGCACTTTTATCAATCAGTTCAAAAAAACGGCGATGGTTCTTAAGGTTAAGGATCCTCTTCATTTCATGCTCGATAGATGAAAATGCCTGCAGGAAGCGTTCGGAATTCTTTTTTCCCTCACCGGTTCCGATAACCTTTCACCCCTCTCGCTAATAAATCGCTATAGATACTAAAATATACGGGCAATGCTTTCTACACATTTCTTGATAGACTGTTCGCGTTTCTTTTCTGCCCAGACCACTATTTCGCTCGCCGCAACCTTTGCTCCTTTCGATTCAGAAGCATTTTTCATGATCGATATAGATCCTGTACCTCCTACCATTAAAAGCGGCAGCTGTTTGGTTACAAATATGGCAACTCTTTTGCCATCCAGGGGCGGCAGCTGTTCCATGTATGCTTTCATTACCGGGTTAAGAGAAAAAGCCTGGACGGGAGCGCCAAATATAATGGCGTCATACCCATCCGGGTTTGGTATATTTGTAAGCTCAAATTTACCCGGCTGAGCCGGAGTCGCACCGGTGATTGTAATTTCTTCCCTGGTTACATTATGTCCCTTTTCAGTAAGCTTCTTCTCCAGTTTTTCGGCAACTGTCCTGGTATTTCCGGTATTCGAGTAATAGATCAGGCCAATATTCATTTTTAAAGCCCTCCTTCAATATTTTTGGAAACAGGTATCAGTCAATTTACATATTAAAAAGGGGGAAGCTCAGCCTCCCCCTTAGTCTTTCAAGCAAATTCTTTTTCCGCTTCGGCAACTATTTCACGCAGTGCCTGGGCTGTCCCCTCAGGCAGGGGTTCAGGCTGGTGAGTCTCCAAAATTTCTTTTGCATATTCATTGCAGCGGCTATGCATATTTTTGCCTCCTTCATCCTGCCAGACCCCGCGTGTATTGCGATCAATTAAGGGGCTTCCCGATTGATTGCTTTTAAAGTAGTCAAAGGTATGCTGGTGGGTTACGAATTCACCGCCAATACCAACTTCCCGGATAATATCTACTGCGAGTGTTTCATCATTAACGGGGACACCGTCAAGCATTCGCCTGATCATTTTCACAAATTCATTATCCGCCACCAGAAGTCCCAAATCCATGGTCATTCCCAGTTCCAACATCCCGAGGCCGTAAATCATGTTGGCACCTGCCAACGCTGCGGCCATAAGGGTCAGAGTCCGTTCCTGACCAGCCTGGAGGTCACCCAGCTTGGAATCAGACTATGAACCGGCCAAGAAACTTGGCAACCTATACCTCCTGGCCATGGCGGCAACACATGCGCCAAGCATGGCCATTTCAGGGCAGCCGACAACAGCAGTTCCCCGCCGCATTTCCATCATGGTAGTTGAGCTGCCATAGATGTTTGGCGTGCCCCGCTTTGTAAGCTGGCTTAAGCAAATGCCGGCCAGTACCTCGGCATTATGGGTAACCAGGGTGCCGGCCAGGGTGACCGGGCTTGTGCCACCGGCCAGGGCCATGGAAAGAACGTTTACCGGTATATCATACCTGGCATAAGCAATTATGGTTTCACAGGTTTCCCGGGCTATGGAAAGCGGGCTTTGCGGGCAGACATCTGCAGAAATAATCGGTTTCTGCTTTAGTTTATCCTT
>SLQM01000062.1 GCA_007131435.1 Syntrophomonadaceae bacterium | reverse complement strand
TTCTTCTTCGTTTACAGAAAAGCTTTTTACCAACAGGCCCTTGGCCCTTTCAACTATTTTCCTGGTGTGCAATTTGCTGTTTAATTCATCTATCTCTTTTTGAAGTTTTCGCTTGCGGTAGAATTCACTGCAAACGGCCCTCGCTACAGCAGGTAAAGCCGAAGCTTCAAGGGGCCAGTTGATTTGCACATAGTTTAATATTTCTTTTCCCTTGTGGTTAATATAGATGCCGGCAGCAAGGCCGTCGCTCTCTATAATTGAGGCCAGTTGTTCAATATTTCCCGGGGGCAGCGCTGTATCTACAACAGCAAACCATGGCTGAACGGTGCGAATTTTTCTAAGGAAAAGCGGAATATTATCACTTTCTCCGGCACAGCTAAACCCGGCCTCCGACAAGATTGTAATTATAGATTTTTTTAGAGAAAAGTTGGCGGTTCCTATACAGTAATCGTAGTGTTTTTCTACCATGAGCAGACCTTCCCCTTGTGACACACCTACTTGTCCATGTAACCATTTTAACTATAAATGTCAAAAACATCAATTATCAACAATAAGGGGTGCTTGGAGCACCCCTCTCAGATTTTCTTGACCTTAGATTATATTTATTTATTGCTATACTTATTAAAAACGGGCCAGGTACTGCTGAACTTCCCAGTCGTGGACCTGGATCCTGTAATCGAGCCATTCCTTCATCCGGCCTTCACGGAAGCGGTCGTAAATGTGTCCCCCCAGGGCTTCCTGAACTATGGGATCATTATCCAGCTCTTTAATCGCTTCATAAAGAGTTCCCGGTAAGCTCTCAATTTGGTAGGATTTCTTTTCTTCGTCTGTCATGGTGTATATGTTCAGGTTTACCGGATCAGGTGGGGTGATTTTCTTTTCCATCCCGTCCAGGCCGGCTCTGAGCATAACAGCAAAGGCCAGGTAAGGGTTGCAGGAAGGATCGGGACTGCGCAGTTCAACCCTGGTACCGACACCCCTCCTGGCGGGAACCCTCACCAGCGGGCTCCTGTTGCGGTGCGACCAGGCTATGTAGACCGGTGCTTCATAACCGGGTACCAAACGTTTATACGAGTTAACCAGGGGGTTGGTTACAGCGGTGTAACCTTTTGCATGCTCCAAAAGGCCTCCAATGAAATAGAGCATATCCTGGCTCATCTCATCGGGAGCTTCGGGATCGTGAAAAATATTTCTGCCGTTTTCAAACAGGGAAAGGTGGGTATGCATACCTGACCCGTTGATGTGGGCAATCGGTTTTGGCATAAATGTAGCATAAAGGCCGTGCCTCTGAGCAACAGTCCTGACCACGAACCTGAATGTGGAAAGATCGTCTGCTGTCCTCAGGGCATCGCTGTATTTAAAATCTATTTCGTGCTGGCCAGGCGCAACTTCATGGTGGGAAGCCTCAATTTCAAGGCCCATCTGTTCCAGGCTTAAAACCATATCGCCCCGTGCATTTTCTCCAAGGTCAGTCGGCGCCAGGTCAAAATAGCCACCCTGGTCATGTGTATGCAGGGTTGGTGCACCGTTACCATCAGTATGAAACATGAAAAATTCAGCTTCGGGGCCGCAGTTCATGGTAAGGTTTTTTTCGGCGGCAAGCTTAAGCATGCGCTGAAGCTGGCTGCGCGGGCACCCTTCGAAAGGTTCTCCCTCGGGGGTATATACGTCGCACATTAGCCTTGCAACCCCACCTTCCTGGGGGCGGAAGGGAAATACAGCAAATGTATTAAGATCGGGGCGTAAATACATGTCAGATTCTTCGATGCGCACAAAACCTTCAATTGATGAACCGTCAAACATTAACTCTCCATCCAGTGCTTTTGGCAGCTGCTCAGCAGTTATCGCCACGTTTTTTAACTGTCCTGACAGGTCTGTAAATTGAAGCCGGATAAACTTAACTTTCGATTCCTTTACCATTTCCATTACATCATCTTTAGTCATGCCCAATAAAACCACTCCCTTTAAATTAAGTGATAAAATATAAAACGCCCGCTGTACAGCGCTAACTGTATCAACGGGCGCCTTTGCCCGAATAAATTATACATAAGCTCCGCCAACCTGTCAACCATAAAATGTATTTTATTTGGAGTGATTATATTTACTTGAAACTCATTGACAGTTAATGCAGGAGCTTGCTATGATAAATCATCACGGTTAAAAGGGTGGGATGTTTAACTTTCTCCCATAAAGATATTAAATTTTAAGTGGCTTAGGGTTGGCCATATATTATGATGTAGGAGTTGGTTCGTATTGTCAGATCATTGTCATCTTTTACTAAACGCTGAAAAGAAAGGGCAATATTTATTCAGTGAGGACCGTAAAAGTGGAAAGAAATATGTCAATTTAATAGTTATAGGTTTTACCGGAACCGGAGTCGTAACATTTGCTGCTCTGGTTTTTTATCTTGTTCTGGGCTTATAAAGCATATAAGGTTAATGGAAGCATGAGGTGCTTGGATTGAACGATGGTTGGAATATTTGCAAGGATGGACAGCAGCAGGGGCCATGTAAGTTGAACTTACGGTTTACGAGTAACCCGGCTATGTTATGTTTACCTGGTGTAACAGGCAAAGAGAAATTGAATGTTCCTGCTGAAGATTCAATTATTGATCAGCGCCCGCGGGAGAAGTGCGGTGTTTTTGCAGTTTATAACTACCAGGGGCCCGGTAATGCCGCTACAATTGCTTACCTGGGCCTTTTAGCTTTGCAACACAGGGGACAGGAAAGCGCAGGCATGGCATATATTACTTCTCAGGGCCTGCAGGTTGCCAAGGGTATGGGCCTGGTTTCAAATATATTTTCTCGCGATGACCTTTTTAAGATTAGCGCAACCACCATCCTTGGCCATGTCCGCTATTCAACAACTGGCTCCAGCAGCACGATAAATGCTCAGCCATTATTGGCCCGCTCATTTGATAGGAAAGGGATAGCGCTGGCCCATAATGGCAACCTTACAAACACCGCTCACCTGCATAATAAGCAGCTGCATGAAGGTCAAATATTTCATTCCACCTCGGATACAGAAATAATTCTCAGTAATATCTTCAGGTATCGCCATCTTGGCTTGCTAAGTTCAGTTAAAAAGGCCATGGATATTATCGAAGGAGCTTATGCTGTTGTTTTGATGGATGAGAAATGCATGATTGCTTTTCGAGATCCGGGCGGCTTTCGTCCGCTTGTAGTTGGCAAAATTGACAAGAGTTATATATTTGCTTCTGAAACGGCGGCCCTGCAAACAGTTGGTGCAGTTTTTGATAGAGAAGTAGAACCGGGAGAAATAGTAATGGTAAACTCGAAGGGATTACATGCTGAAATATATAAACAGGCAGAGAGAAAATCTCTCTGTATATTTGAGTATGTATACTTTTCCCGGCCGGACAGCGAAATTGATGGGAAAAGCGTCCATTTGGTACGCAGGAGGGTGGGCTCTCTTCTTGGGTCAAGGATCAATGCAAATCTTGATATGGTAATCCCGTCACCAGACTCTGGCGTTTCAGCAGCAATAGGCCTTGCTGAAAGCCTGAAGCTTCCACTCGAATGGGCGGTTCATCGGAATCCATACCTGGGCAGGACCTTTATAGCGCCAAGCCAAATTGAGCGTGAGATGGCTGTGCGTTTAAAGTTTAACCCTATCAAGGCAGTAATAAAGGGTAAAAAAGTGGCAATTGTAGATGATTCCCTGGTTAGGGGTACAACGGCGAGGGTGCTGGCGTCTTTGCTGCAATCTTCCGGCGCTGCCGAGGTTCATCTTTGTATTGCATCACCACCTTATAAACATCCATGTTATTATGGTATAGACATACCGGCAGCCAAAGAGCTGGCAGCTTTGCATGAAGATCCCAGGCAGCTTGCTGCCAGTATCGGTGTTAATAGCATTACTTTTGCTGAACCGGAGGATCTTTACCGGGCAGTAGGTGAAGAAGAAGGCAACTACTGCACCGCCTGCTTCTCAGGAAATTATTTAGTATGATAATAAATGAAAATATTATCTGGAAAGGTGACTGATTATGAAGCATTTTCTCAATGAAGACTCAAAGAGCCTGCGTGAAAAAATTGTGATCCTGGACTTTGGAGGGCAATACAGCATGCTTATTGCCAGAAGAATAAGGGAAGCCGGTGTATTTTGCGAACTGCTGCCTTTTAACGCTCCCTGGGCTGAGATTGCTGAACACCAGCCTTCAGGTATAATTCTGTCAGGAAGCCCGGCCAGTGTAAATCAGGTTAACGCCCCGCGCTGCGACCCTGCAGTTTACAACAGCGGGGTTCCTATCCTTGGCATTTGCTACGGCATGCATCTACTGGCAAAAGAACTTGGCGGAAAAGTAGCAAAAGGGGCCAGGTCTGAGTTTGGTAAAACCTCATTTGAGATAGCGGAAAAAGAGCCACTTTTTAATGATCAAATCTTTGCACTGGATGATTCATGCAGCGCCT
>SLQM01000006.1 GCA_007131435.1 Syntrophomonadaceae bacterium | reverse complement strand
TTACCCATGGATTCTTATAAATGAAAACGATATAGTTAACGGTGAGTTTATATCTAAAGTCGATGCCGTTGTGTTTCCTGGCGGTTTTGCTGCAGAATATAAAAATTTAATAACAGACCACTCTAATTTAATCAACTTTGTTGAAGAAGGCGGCATTTTTATCGGGGTTTGCGCAGGAGCTTATTATGCTTCTCATACTCTAACCTGGTATGGTGTAGACTACAAATATCCTTTAGCCTTTTATGAAGGCCGGGGCATCGGCCCCCTTGCAGGCTCAGTTAGCTGGGGAGATATAGCAGAATTTGCATTAACTCCAGGGCACCCGGCAAACGAAGGTTTTGATCATACTTTAGAGCTATATTACTTCGACGGGCCCTACTTTAAACTTGAAGAAACCGATTCAGCTGAAGTCCTTGCCATTTATGCGGTTAACAGCCAGCCTGCTGTGATTGCGGGTCGTTTTGGTAAGGGCAAATACCTTCTTTTTGGTCCGCATCCCGAGCTAGGCGGTTATTCCTCTCAATCACCCGATTTCAACCTTCAGGGCGAAGAAGGTGCACAATGGCCATGGCTGGAATCCTCTCTTGGCTGGCTTTTCAGTTGGTAAGAATACGCTCATAATGTTATAATTAGCTTGAGTATATTTATTGCCGGAAGCATTTTATACATGCATACTTCTGGCACTACTTATGTTAGGACTTAAATACCGGGCAGGAAGGTGAGTTAATTGCGTCGCATTTATTTTTTAGTATTATTCATATTACTGGTATCAATATCTTTTTTTATCGGAACTAAAGCGGGTGATGCTTACCCTCCTGATACCGTAACAGAATGGGCCCTATCAACATTACTCAGTAATAATCAAACTGATGAGCCGCAAGAAACAGAACCAGTGCCTGAAATAATTGAAGAAGAACCGGAACCGGAACCTGATATAAGGAGCTTAAAGCTTGTTGTAACCGGTAATATTATGGCCCATATCCCACAAATTGAACAGGCTTACGTTGAAGATGGCAAGTATGATTTCAGCCCCAGTTTTGAAATAATATCGCCCTATTTGCAGGCCGGTGACTTCACTGTTGGAGATCTTGAAGGCATGCAGGCCGGTCCAGACATAATTTCAGCAGGCTGGGGCGTTAGAGGTTACACGGGTTTTCCCGAGTTTAATGCGCCAGGTGAATTATCAGAAGCTCTCTATGATGCGGGAATCAATGTTTTTACCTTTGCTAATAATCATGCGCTTGATCGCGGCCTGGAAGGCCTAAAAATAACCCTGAATCATGTTAGAGGCCTTGGCGCACACACTTTTGGAGCTTATAAAAGCAAAGAAGAACGGGACACACCAATGATTCTTGAAAGTAACGGAATAAGTATAGCATTTATCGGTTACACTTATGGTACAAATGGTATACCGGTACCTCCTGGACATGAATACTGCGTAAACCTGGCTCCTGATTTTAATGATATAACCCCTATATTAGATGATATTCAAAGCGCCCGCCAGGCAGGTGCTGATATAATTGCAGTCTTTCCTCACTGGGGTTCAGCTGAGCATGCGCATGAGCCCCAACCCCAGCGTTTACGCCAGGTTGCCGAAGAATTAGCTTCTGCAGGGGCAGACCTGGTTATAGGTGGGCATCCAAAGTACATACAACCAGCGGAATGGTTTTTTAACGAGGGCGAAAACGGTTTAGAAAGAGCTACTTTTGCCATTTATTCGCAGGGTAATTTTATTTCTAACCAGCATGAGGCAGCGAATAATACTCCATATGTGGAATTCGGCCTTTTGCTTGATATTGATCTATCAAAAAATTATGATACTGGTGACGCCTGGATAAGTGATGTCGACTACGAGATAACCTGGGTCCATCGTGAATGGCGGCACAGGGTCCTCCCTCTTTCTGCAGTATTCAATGCCCCACCTGAGGAGTACAACCTTAATGAAAACCGTGTTGAACGGCTAAAAAACATTTACCGGGAAAGCATTGATGTTGTTAACCGGTACGGCCATCTCGAAGACATGAAAAGAGCTATGAGTATCGCTGAGCGGTATCTAATAGAGGCATACGAATAGTTTACGTGAGCAATCACCTTCTTTTTTACATTTTTTATAACATGGCTTAGGGGGGATTATAGTTGAAAATTGGTGTTTTTACCGACAGTTTTCGACCGTACACAAGCGGAGTTGTCAGGTCTATTGAGCTCTTTACGCGTGAATTTAACCAGCGCGGCCATGATGTATTTATATTTGGGCCAGATTATCCCGCGATGCATCCGCCTAAAGAAGAAGGTGTATTCAGGTTTATTTCAGTCCCCTGGCCAACCATGCCTGAATTTACCCTTCCCATACCTATTTCAATCCATCTCAGCACCACTATTAAGGAAATAGGCCTTGATATAATCCATGCCCATTCACCTTTTTTGTTAGGCAGGCTTGGCGCACGTGCTGCCAGGAGGCACAAGCTCCCTCTTGTTTTCACCTTTCACACCCTTTACGATCAATATGTTCACTATTTTCCGATTGCTGAAGAAGCTTCAAAACAAGTTGTCCAGGCTATTGGCCGCGATTTTTGCAACCACTGTAACATGGTTGTTGCCCCTTCCCAGCTTGTTGTTAATTACCTGAGAAGAATTGGTGTAGAAGCGCCAATTGTTAATATACCTACCGGAATTGAACTTGAAGAATTTGAAAATCTCGATACCAACTGGTTGAAAGACAATTATGGAATAAAGCCTGAAGAAAAAGCTCTTTTATTTGTTGGAAGGCTTGGGCAGGAAAAAAATGTTGTATTTTTGCTTAAAGCATTTCAAAACGTGCTCCAACAACATCCGGAAGTCCATCTCGTATTGGTTGGTAAGGGGCCACAGGAAAACTTTCTACGTCAAATGTGCTATCAAATAGGCATAAGCAACAAAGTTACTTTTACAGGAGTGCTTCCTAGAAGCTCAATCGTCCATTGCTACGCCAGTGCATACATGTTTGTTTTCCCTTCTGTCACCGAGACCCAGGGCTTAGTGATTGGCGAAGCAAAAGCCGCAGGCCTTCCCACAGTTGCAATAAAGGCTTTCGGCCCCGCTGAAATGGTTGAGGACGGAGAAGACGGTATCCTTACAGAGCCGGTGATGACACAATTCTCTGAAGCTATAATTAAGCTGCTTGATGATGATGCTCTTTATAATTATATGAAAGGAAAAGCTTTACAAAACGCACCGCTTATATCATCTGCATGCAGTGCAGAAAACATGCTCGAGGTCTACCAGGATTTATTAGATGACAATGCTTACCCTAGACGTAAAAGAAGAACATATCGCAGAAAACTTTTCAGAACCTGGTAAAATTTTAACACAACTTATAAAGAGTATTTTGATACAAGACTCTATCAATATATTGAAAACTGCTATCAAACGTCTTATGTAAATGTATAATCTATTTCTTTTTATCACCCTTATTACCATGATTACTACCTTCTTCTAATTCTTTCTTTTTATCATAACCGCTTTTCAACATGAAAAACAGGATAAAAAATACCGCTATCAATAATATTCCTGTAATTAACTGAAGCATTTTACACCTCCGTATAAAAAGTATAATGGCTTCTGCATTATCAACTGTCCATCATATTTTCTATGTAGTAAATTGCTCTTTCAAGCCTCTCGGTGACTTTATCTTTGCCAAGTATTTCCATAATATCAAATATGGCCGGGCCTCCGGTTTTACCGGTCAAAGCTAACCGGGTCGGGCCCATCAAGCGACCCAAAGAGACTTTACCGGATTCACATAGCCTGACAAATAGTTCTTCAGTGTTAGCACTTGTTAAGATATCAAGCCCTTTAAGCTCAGATTTTAAAGTTTTAAGCAAATCAACGGTACCTTCTTTTTTGAAATTTTTCTTAACCCCTTTTTCATCATAATCAAAATTATCTTTAAAGAAATAATCCGCTATTTCACTAAGCTCTTTAAGTGTTTTAGCTCGTTCCTTGACAGCGCTAACAACCTTTTTGATATATTCTTCATCCTTCATTTTCCCATGATTTTCTGTGGCATATTTCTCTTTCAAAAATGGAAGAGCCGCTTTAGCTAATTTATCGGTATCATATTCGCGCATGTAATTCCCATTTATCCAACTCAACTTACTTGTATCATAGATGGCAGCAGTTTTATTAACCTTGCCCAGGTTGAATAAGGCTATCATCTCCGAAAGGGTTATGAGTTCCCTGTCTTCTCCGGGAGCCCAGCCAAGCAGGGCCATATAATTAACCAGCGCTTCGGGCAAGTACCCTTCTGAACGAAATTCTTCTACCGATGTAGCTCCATGACGTTTACTTAGTTTGCTGCGGTCAGGAGCCAGGATCATGGGAACATGGGCAAATGCAGGCAGCTTGTAACCTAATGCTTTTGCGCAGAGCAGCTGCCGGGGTGTATTTGATAAATGTTCTTCACCCCTGATGATGTGTGAGATATTCATTTTGCAATCATCAACAATACTGGCAAAATTATATGTAGGAAGACCGTTAGATTTTATAATTATAAAATCATCCAGGTCGCTATTGTTAAAACTAACTTTGTCTCTAATTAAGTCATTAACCACTGTAGTGCCTGTATCAGGAATTAAAAGTCTTATCACTGGCTTTCTTCCTTCTGCTTCAAAGGCTTCAACCTGGTTGTCCCTTAAATCCCTGCAGTTACCGGGATACAAATATTGTTTGTTTTCATTACGAGCCCTTTCTCTTCCACTGGCCAATTCGTCAACACTGCAGTAACAATAATAAGCTTTTTTTTCTGATAACAGGCGTTCAGCCTCGTTTGAATAGACATCCAATCTTTTTGATTGGAAATATGGGCCTTCATCCCAACCCAGCCCCAGCCAATGCAGGGATTCGATTAATTTATCTACATATTCTTCGCGAGATCGCTCAAGATCTGTATCATCTATCCTCATTACCAAAGTACCCTCTTCTGCTTTAGCGTAAAGATAATTAAATAATGCGGTTCGAGCTCCTCCTATATGTAGTTCACCCGTTGGGCTGGGCGCAAATCTCACTTTAACTTCAGACACATAAACACCTCTTTACTTATTCTAATTAAGTATAGATAATAATATTCCTGCAGCTACTGCAGATCCAATTACACCGGCTACATTAGGGCCCATTGCGTGCATCAACAAATAATTATTTGGGTTTTCTTCTTTACCAACTGCCTGAGAAACCCTGGCTGCCATGGGAACAGCAGAAACACCTGCTGAGCCGATTAAAGGATTTATTTTCCCTCCCGAAAATCTGTACAATAATTTTCCCATCAATACCCCTGTAGCAGTACCAAAGGCAAAAGCCGCTAAGCCAAGAACAATAATTCTTAAAGTTTCCGGTGTTAGAAAATATGATGCAGTTGCTTTTGCACCAACTGTTAAACCAAGGAAAATAACTATAATGTTGTTTAGTTCATTTTGAGCCGCCTTACTTAGACGTTCAGTTACCCCTGACTCCCTAATCAGGTTGCCAAACATGAGCATTCCAAGTAGTGGAAGGGCAGCCGGTAATAAAAGGCCGGTTATAATAATTACCGTAATTGGAAATAGTATTTTTTCTTTTTTTGAAACAGTCCTTAACTGCTCCATTACTACCATACGCTCGTTTTTTGTTGTGAGTAATTTCATAATTGGTGGCTGAATTATTGGTACCAGGGCCATATAAGAATATGCAGCTATAGCAATTGAACCAAGCAGTTCGGGCGCAAGCCTGCTGGCTATGAATATAGCAGTTGGCCCGTCGGCACCCCCAATTATGCCGATAGCTCCTGCCTGTTGGGGCGTAAAGCCAAGGTATATTGCGCCAACAAATGTTAAAAATATACCAAATTGAGCAGCCGCACCTAACAAGATTGTTACCGGATTAGCTATCAATGGCCCAAAATCAGTCATTGCCCCCACTCCAAGGAAAATAAGAGGTGGATATATGCCAAGTTCGAGGCCCAGTGACAAGTAATATAGTAGTCCCCCGGGTTCCTCGCCAACCCCAGGCAGCATAAGTCCACCCAACGGTAGGTTTACAATTAAGACACCGAAACTAATTGGAATTAACAAAAGCGGTTCATATTTTTTTACTATCCCAAGGTATAGAAGAATACAGGCGATTATAACCATTATCACATCATTTAGCTGCAGGTTTAAATATCCTGTACCTCTTATAAATTCAATAAACATATCCAACATTCATAGCAGCCCCCTTTGACCTTTTGTTGATAATTTTTTAAGCGATAATCACCAGGGGGTCGCCACTATTAACTGTATCGCCCTTTTTCACTAATACTTCGGTAACTTTTCCTGCAGTCGAAGAGGTCAATTCATTTTCCATCTTCATCGCTTCAAGAACTAAAAGCACATCCCCGTTTTGAACCTCATCGCCTGGTTTAACTTTTACATCAAGCACTGAGCCAGGCATGGGCGCCTTTATGCTTATTCCACTTGCTGCTGGTGAAGTTGAAACACTTGCATTATTTCTTTCTTCCTCTCCCTGCTTATCCGTAACCGGGCTCACAGGTTTTAATTCCGGCTTAACAGCAGTTTCGCCTTGCTTGGCGGTTTCAATTTTTTCAACTGAAAAGCTTTCAGGTTTTAAACCTGTTTCTGACTTGACTTCTTCAACTTCAACCGTATATGATTGACCATCAACTGTAACTTTAAATTTTTTCAACTCTTCTTTTCCTCCTAATCTTTTCTAAAACAGCCCTATTTTCCATTAATGCTTTCCTTCCAATTATCTTCCAATTATCTACAATAGAGCTTCGTGCCTTATCAGAATATATTGAAACACTGGCGGTTTTCTTGAAATTTTCATCATGCTGCATATATTCACTAATTGCGGCTGTAATAACTGCAATTACTTTGCTATCAACGCTGTCCGCAACAGCTTCGAAAGTCTTTTCACCGCTTAATAGCGACTCTTTTTGATTGATACTTTTATCTTCTTCTTTCTTGTAAAACAGGTAGGAGAATAACAATAGAACTCCATATAACATAAATAGTGTAACAAAGACAACTGTAAATCCAATTACAAGAACTTGTATGGCAAAATTGAGCTGATCCATAGATCGTCTATCCCCCTGATAAACATATACTTGATTCTATCATTTTATCTTAATCAAGAAAAGTGCAATCTCCGTAAGTGTAGCTTTTTATCTTCTCCAGGTAACTATAAGATATTGCCAGCTTTGTGGGGTAAACTGTTTGATTCTTATCGCCGTGAAAATCAGAGCCCCCAGTGACCAGTAATTTATAGTTTGCTGCAAACATTTTATAGTAGTCTGTTCTTTCCCTGCTGTGTTCAGGATGAAATACTTCAATGGCGGAAAGGCCTTTATCTACAAGCTGTCTGAGCAAAGATGTGTTTATATTTTTTGGATGAGCGATGGCTGTAATTTTAGCCGTATTTGATAATAATTTTAATGATTGCTCAAGTGTGATTGTTTTCCTGGGGATATAGGCTGGACCATCTTTTTTAAGATAGAGTTGAAAAGCCTGGTTAACACTGTGCACATAACGTCTTTGAGCTAGTACTCTTGCTAAATGCATCCTTCCGGGGGCAGCATTTCCTGATTCAGCAAGCACTTCATCCAGCGTTATTTTAATTCCCATCTCTAAAACCCTATTTACCATGGCTCTCATTCTATTTAACCTTTCTTCTTTTTGCAGTTTCAACTCCTGTTTTATTATATTGTAGTTATCCAGGTAATATCCGAGTAAATGTATTTCTTCGCCTTCATGCAGTATACCAATTTCAATGCCTGGAATAAATTCTATACCAGCTTTTTTACTTGCCGCAGCTGCTTCATCCAAACCGTCTATAGTATCATGATCGGTTAATGAAATAGCCATAATCCCAGCACGTGAGGCAAAATTAACCAGCTCTTCAGGGCTGTATAGACCATCGGATACAGTGCTATGTGTATGTAAATCAATTAAATTCTGTTTCATGATAATTATAATTTTTACCCCACATTTGTTGTTAAGTCGTATTATTATGTCTTGCTAATCATACCACCATGATGTAAATAAAAAAACACCCTCTAAATATGACGGAGGGTGTTCAAATTACACTTTAATTTAACAAATAAAGGAACGTCAGTTTTTAGCGAGGTTCTACGATCAGTTTTATTGCAGTTCTTTCCTCGCCATCAATCTCGATATCCGTAAAGGCTGGAATGCAGATTAAATCAATTCCCCCTGGCGCTACAAAGCCCCTGGCAATAGCTACAGCTTTAATTGCCTGATTCAGGGCTCCCGCTCCAATTGTTTGAATTTCTGCGCCTCCTCGTTCCCTTAGTACCCCTGCCAGGGCACCGGCTACCGAATTAGGATTGGATTTTGCTGAGACTTTTAATACCCCCATTATTAGATACCTCCTTTGCGGATTTATCTTTACTATTCGCCCTTTTTAACATTTATCCTGCCAGAATTATATGAATTATTTTTGAGTTTTAAATTATTTGTGAGACCCTTTTCACAAAAACAGTTTCGCCTCGACCGTTAAATTCAACTATTAGTGCATTAAATAGCGAAGTTCCATCGGAAATGCTTAATTTGTGAGGCATTTGTGTAAGAAATCTTTTTAAAGGTCCTCCTTTGTCAACACCGAGAATAGAGTTATACAGCCCGACCATTCCTACATCAGTAATATAAGCAGTCCCTTTTGTTAAAATCCTATCATCCGCAGTCTGGACATGGCTGTGCGTACCGATAACTGCATTCACCCTGCCATCAAGATACCAGCCCATGGCCTGCTTTTCAGAAGTCGCTTCTGCATGAAAATCTACTATAATGTAATCCGTTTTTTCTTTCAAAACAGGAATTATTTTATCTGCCGTCCTGAATGGACAGTCAGAAGGGCGCATAAAAACCCTTCCGATTAAATTTATAACTGCTATCTTTAATTTACCCTTCTTCCTTTCAATTATTACTGAACCGCTGCCCGGGGTAGTTTCTTCTGGATAGTTGGCCGGCCTCAATAACCTTGGCTCCCTGTCAATGAAGTTATAGATATCTTTTTGGTCCCAAGTATGATTTCCTCCCGTCACCACATCTACGCCCACATCTCTTAATTCAAAAAATACACTCTCTGTTATACCTGCACCGCCTGCAGCGTTTTCTCCATTGGCGATAATTAAATCAAAAGACATTTCATTTTTAAGTTTTGGCAATACATTTTTCAAGCAGGTGCGGCCTGTTTTACCAACTATATCTCCAATAAATAATATTCGCATATGGCAATCTCCAATCATAATAATTCATATTAAGAAAGTGCCCATTAAAGGCACTTTCTATCGATACATCTCAATTATGATGATTAGTATTGACTACTTGGCATAATCAACAGCTCTTGTTTCCCTGATAACAGTTACTTTTATCTGCCCAGGATATTCAAGCTCACTCTCGATCTTCTTGACTATATCTCTGGCTACCTTGATTGAAGTGTAATCATCAATACGATCAGGTTTAACCATGATTCTTATTTCACGCCCGGCGTGAATGGCATAAGATTTTTCGACACCCTCGAAAGAATCTGCAATATTTTCGAGTTTTTCCAGACGTTTAATATATGCTTCCAGGGTTTCCCGCCTTGCTCCAGGGCGTACGGCAGAAATAGCGTCTGCAGACTGTATAAGCACAGCCTCGAGCGTGTTAAAATCTACGTCCCCGTGATGAGCTTCTATGGCATTAACTATCCCATCTGATTCTTTATATTTTTTCGCCAGTTCTGCACCTATATAGACATGTGAACCCTCTGTTTCATGATCAATTGCTTTTCCGATGTCATGCAAAAGGCCTGCACGTTTTGCAAAATTTACATCCAATCCCAATTCAGCAGCCATGATGCCCGCAAGATGAGCAACTTCGATGGAATGCTGTAAAACATTCTGTCCGTAACTTGTTCGAAACTTCAATTTGCCGAGCAGGTTTACAAGTTCGGGATGCAGTCCATGTACCCTTGATTCAAAGGTAGCTCTTTCCCCTTCTTCCTTTATCTGTGCTTCTACCTCTTTTCGGGTTTTTTCTACGATTTCTTCAATTCTCGCTGGATGAATCCTGCCATCACTAACCAGTTTTTCCAATGCTAATCTTGCCACTTCACGCCTTATTGGATCAAAACCGGATATAATTACTGCTTCCGGAGTATCATCGATTATTAAATCTATTCCGGTAAGCGTTTCCAGGGCCCTGATATTTCTGCCTTCTCTGCCGATTATACGTCCTTTCATTTCGTCATTGGGTAACGAAACCACTGAAACAGTAGATTCTGTAACATGATCTGCGGCGTACCTCTGTATAGCCAGTGTTACTATCTCACGGGCCTTTTTCTCACCGTCAGCTTTTGCCTGATTTTCAATGTCTTTAACCATGGCAATCATTTCATGTTCTATCTCTTCCCTAACCCTTTGAAGCAGAAGTTCTTTAGCCTCATCTGAAGTCATGCTCGAAACTCTTTCTAGCTCTGAAAGCTGCTGCTGATGCAACATTTCAAGCTTGTCTTTAATCTCAGCATTTTCCTGCTCTTTAAAGCGCAAATCCTCTTCTTTCTTCTCAGCATTGGCAATTTTGCGATCAAGGCTTTCTTCTTTCTGAACCAGCCTGCGTTCTAAACGCTGCAGTTCAGAGCGCCTTTCTTTGCTTTCTTTTTCCAGCTCACTTCTCAGGCGGACAGCCTCTTCTTTTGCTTCAAGCTGTTTTTCTCTTTTTAGAGCATTAGCTTCCTGTGTTGCTTCTTCAACAATTTTTTTAGCTGCCGATTCCGCCGAAGATATTTTTGCTTCAGCAATCATTTTCCGCACAAAATAGCCACCACCAAAACCGACGACAATGGCAGCTATAGCCATTAGCAAATTTTCCAGCATATCGTTCACCTCCATTTCACATTAATTAATAGTTTAATTAGTCCGTGTAATAAAATAAGCTGTGTCTGGGACACAGCTTACAAGAGAATGACCAGGTAATAGATATACTAATACCTAAACCTGTTAGAAAGATTATATGCTTTTTTAATCTATCTCAGCGCCCTACGCGCCGGGCCTTCTCTCAATCAATTGTGTTCCAGGCTAACAATTTAATTAATACTATTTCTTAGTAATTGTAGCCCGAATACTATATTATGTCAAGGTAAGATTACTCTGAAGGATTGTAATCTTTTAACACCTTGAAGATAATATTACTTTCAAAACCGCGTCTTTGTAAATAAGCGGCCTGGCGCTTTATCCATTTTTCATCTATGCTGCCTGTCTTGCCTTCTCTTTTTTCTATAAGGCATTTCGCCCTTTTAAATTCATCCTCAAGGCTAAATAGCTCACTTATTACTTCATCAATAATGTTCCCATCAGCTATTTTTAATTGTAGTTCATAACGAATTTTTTTTATGCCATGACCTTTTAATTTGTGATAATTGACAAAATCCTTGGTAAACTGGATGTCATTAATATAGCCATAGCTTTTTAATTCATTTAAAACGCTCGTGATTACATCTCGTTCAAAATTTTTGCGATCAAGATACGTCTTTAATTCTGTTTCACTTCGAGACCTTAAGGCCAGGTACTTTAAAGCAAGGCTTAGTGCTTTTTTCTTTTTAACCTTATCCATCTTAGAGATACCTGTCTAATATTTTATAATTAATTACTGTTCAATATTTTCTTCTACAGGAGCACTTTTTCCATTGCTGTTGATTACTGAAGGCAGCCCTGCCGCTTCACGCACTTTTTGTTCTATTTCATCTTTTAAATTAATGTTTTCGATCAAAAATTCTCTTACATTTTCACGTCCCTGCCCAAGCCTCTCTTCCCCGTACGAGTACCAAGCGCCGCTTTTGGTAATAACGTTATGCTCCAGGCCGAGATCAATCAAAGAGCCCTCTGCAGAAATACCTTTTCCGTAAAGGATATCAAATTCTGCAACTTTAAATGGAGGTGCAACCTTGTTTTTAACCACTTTAACCCTTGTTCTATTTCCTATGATTTGATCTGAAGCAATTTTTAAAGATTCTATTCTCCTGACATCCATTCTCACCGAAGAATAAAATTTCAAAGCCCTGCCGCCTGGTGTTACTTCCGGATTTCCAAACATAATGCCAACTTTTTCTCTAATCTGGTTTATAAATATAGCGCTAGTTCTTGACTTGCTTATTACACCTGATAATTTTCTTAATGCCTGGGACATTAACCTTGCTTGTAATCCTACATGCGAATCTCCCATTTCTCCTTCTATTTCAGCCCTGGGGACTAAAGCTGCTACAGAGTCTATAACCAATACATCTATAGCATTGCTGCGCACAAGAGCTTCTGCAATTTCCAGGGCCTGTTCACCTGTATCCGGCTGCGAAACAAGTAATTCATCAAGATTTACACCAAGATTTGTTGCATACTGAGGGTCAAGTGCATGTTCAGCATCGATAAATGCTGCAAAACCACCACGCTTTTGTGCTTCTGCAATTATATGCAGGGCTACCGTAGTTTTACCGGAAGACTCAGGGCCAAATATTTCCACAACCCTACCCCTGGGTACTCCTCCAACACCTAGCGCTGCATCCAATGTCAGGCTACCTGTTGGTATAAATGCAATTTCGGAAACTGCATCTTGTCCTAGCTTCATAACAGAACCCTTGCCAAACTGCTTTTCAATCTGTACCAGTGCTGCTTCTAGTGCTTTCTCTTTTTCCATATTAATTTACCTCCTTAGCGGGTTCACTTTTGAAATATACTTCTTTTTTCAAAAACAGATTCCTGCTGTTAATGATAAAAGCCTTTAATAAATTATAAGCTATATTTAACTATCAGTTAGTTGAACTTTTAGTAATTCTTCGTACCTGGCGCCATGACGGTCTAAAATGCTTTGAAATAGAACTACTCCATCAACTTTTTCTGCCGATGTTCTAAATTTATTTTCACCCTCTAAAAAAACATTTAGTTGCGCTTTATTAACCGGGTTTCTTAAACGGCCTATAGTTAAATGAGGCTGAAATTCCCTGGTTTCTTTTGAGAACCCCGCTTCTGTCAGGCAGTATTCCAGTTTTTCAGCAATACAGATTGCTTCTTCTTTACCTTTATGCACTCCAATCCAAAGCACACGTGCTTTTCCTGGATCAGGGAAAACACCTGTTTCTCCAAAATCTAACTGAAAAGATTTTTGATGGGATAGAGTTTTTTCAAGGGCACTTTTAATATAGCAGGTATAGTGACTGTCAATTTCGCCCAGGAATTTCAATGTTAGATGCATGTTCTCAGGTTTAACCCACTTCACACCTTTTAGATTCATTTTTAACCTGTTCTGCAGCACCCCAACATCATGCTGTTGATTTTTTGAGAGCTTCAAAGCAATAAATAGCCTCATTTTAAATTCCTTTTCCCATAATTGATAATTCAAGCCTTTATTAATATTTTTCGCATCATATCAAACGCAACCTGGGCAGCCCTTTCTTTCACTCCCCGCCTTCCTCCACCAAGGTGGAACTCTTTGCATTCAATTTCCTTAGTGCTTGAAACAGCTATATATACAAGCCCTGCAGAACTTTTTGATTCACCAGGCTCAGGGCCGGCATAGCCCGTTATGCCAACCCCAAAGTCTGCCTTAAAAAGGCTGCGTACGCTTTCAGCCATTGCAATGGCAACCGGCTTGCTTACTTCGCCTTCACTTTTAATTAATTCCTGATCAATTTTAAGCAGCTCGCACTTGGCAAAATTTGAGTAAGCAATTACCCCGCCTAAAAAAAAACCGGAGCTTCCCGGTATATCTGTTATCATATCAGACATGAGCCCGCCACTGCAGGATTCAGCTACAGACAATGTATGTTTTCCCGATAAAAACATATTCGCCACGACACTGTTAATTGTATCTAAATCACTACCGAATATATAATCTCCAAGGGTTTCTCTGAGTAATTTTTCTGCACCCTCTATCATGGCATTAGCTTCTTCTGAGTAACCGCTTGCTTTAAGCTGCAGGTTTACTTCATATCCCTTGGCTATATACGATAAAGGAGGATATTCCCATTTTCCGATTTTCTTTATGGTTTCTTCAAGCATTGACTCTCCCAGGCCGATACACTTTAGAGTTTTAACCTTTCTTTGTACACCCCGGTTATTTGATAAAAGATACGGGTGTACATGCTGGTCAAACATTTCTTCTAATTCAGCTGGCGGCCCAGGAAGCAGTACAATTATTTTATTTTTAACCTCTAATATTGCCCCGGGAGCAGTTCCTTTTTTATTTGGCAGCATTAAACTTCCCTCTATCACCATTGCCTGTTTTTTGTTGCCTTCTGGCATGGTTATACCACGTTTTAAAAAGAAACTTTCCATTTTTTCCAGCCATTCCTTATTTAAGGACATTTTCAGGTCCAGTATACCTGCAACTGCTTCACGGGTTACATCATCATCGGTAGGCCCTAATCCGCCTGTCAGTATAATGATCTCGCTTTTATTCAGCACCCTTTCGAGGGCTTCCCTGATAGAATCTTCTTCATCTGCAACCACAACAGATTCCCTAACCGGTATCCCTGCAGCCCACAGTCGCCTGGATAAAAAACTGGCATTGCTATTTTCAATTAACCCTGTGAGCAGTTCATTACCGATGCAAATCAGGTCAGCCTGCATATTATAACCTCCAAGTATCCTTCACTCTAAGCCCTGTTTAACTCATTGCCACTGCAAATAAATTATATGTCGAACTGGCACATATTCTTGCTTTTACAAATAGGCCGGCTTTTAAAGGCTGATTTGATTTTACAATAACAAATCCATCAACTTCAGGAGCCTGGAACTCGGTTCTGCCTTTATAGAGCCTGCTGTTTTTATTATAATGCCCATCAATTAGAATAGTGTATATTTTACCAAGATGTCTTCGGTTTAACTTGCATGATATTTTTTTCTGCAGGGTCATCAGGTAATGGCGCCGCCTTTTTGTAACTCGCGGTGGAACCTGAGCTGGCATGTCGTATGCAGCTGTTCCTTTTTGGGCGGAATAGACAAATGAGCCTAAATGATCAAAGTGGTTATTCATAATAAATCTAATTAACTCATCAAAAGATTTTTTACTCTCACCGGGATGGCCGATCATGAAAGTAGTCCGCAAGGCAATTTCTGGATCAATTTTTTTTAGTTTATAAAATAACTGCAATATCTTTTTTTTATCATAATCACGGCCCATTTTTCTTAAAACCAGGTCATCGACATGCTGTAATGGGACATCTAGATAGTTGCAAATTCTTTCCTCTTGCCGAATTAATTTTACCAGGCTATCATTGACTCTTGATGGATAAGTATACATGATTCTGAGCCAGAATTTATAATTTAACTTCATAATCATCTCTATTAATCCTGTAAGGTCTGGGTAGCCTTCTTTTTCCAGGCCATAGGCAGTTGTATCCTGGGCAATCAGGGATATTTCCACTGTTCCTTGTTCTAATAATGAAGTTACTTCATCAATGATTGCTTCTGGGGGCTTACTGCGGTAATTACCGCGGATACAGGGGATTAAACAATAGTGACAGCGGTTGTCACAACCTTCCGCTATCTTAACAGGAACGGAGTGCTGAGGAACTGTCAAAAGCCTTTCCGATAAAGAAAAATATTCCACCGGGGGCTTTCTTTTAATTGTTACCCTCTTTCCCTGTAAGACTGTTTTAAGAAACCGATTCAGATGCATGTAGCTGTGAACTCCGATAGCGCCGCTGAGTTCACTTAATTGGCTGATCAACTTATCACCATATACTTCAACCATGCAGCCGGCCATAACCAGCTTTGTTTCGCGTGGATTCACAGATTGGCTTAGCTTTAATATAGTATTAACCGATTCCTGCCGGGCATCATCTATGAAGCTGCAGGTATTGATTAATATAAGATCTGCATCTTTATAATTTTCAACAATAAGGCAGCCATTTTCCCATAGATAATGAAGTATTGTTTCTGTATCTACCCTATTTTTGT
>SLQM01000246.1 GCA_007131435.1 Syntrophomonadaceae bacterium | reverse complement strand
GAAATGGGCGGAGCCTTTATCGCTATCGGTGACGCTGATGTTGATTATGGAGACCCCGATACAAACAGCTATACTGAAAATGTCCCTGAAGACATCAGCTTCGGTGAACTGCTGGATATTGACCCGGAAGATCTCTTCACCGACGATGAGGACCTGGTTGATATAGACGAAAACATGGAAGATCTAGAAGACCTAGAAGAGGAAGAAGAGGAAGAATAAACCGAACCACAACCAACCCCGCGACTGGACAACGGGTTGGATAAATAGTTAATAAACAAGGAAAAGTTGACAGGGGGACGTACTATTTGTCAACTTTTCCTCTATTTTCACCAGCTGTATTAAGGCTTTCCCCGCTGGGTTCTTCGCAGCATGTCAGCAATTATATCTGTTCTTGCGGCAGACCGGTTTTCCTCCTGGTATTAAACAAATAAATTGACATCAGAGTTTTCGGCGGCATCAAGGTAGGTTGCCACACCTGCATATTCAATGCCGTCAAGCAGTTCTTCTTCACTGATGCCCATAATATCCATGGACATGCGGCAGGCGACCAGGCGAACACCTTCATCCATCGCTTGCTGCAAAAGCAGTTCCAGGGAATCCACGTTCTTATTTTTCATTACCATGCGAATCATTTTGGGCCCCATCCCGGCCATATTCATCTTGGAGAGGCCAAGCTTTTCACTGCCCCGGGGCATCATTCTGCCGAACATTTTATCCATGAACGGTTTTTTAACTTTCACATTTTCATTTTTACGCAATATATTAAGGCCCCAGAAGGTGAAAAACAGGGTAACCTTTCGGCCCATTGAAGCAGCTCCGTTAGCGATAATCAGCGATGCCAGGGCCTTGTCCAGGTCGCCGCTGAAAACAACAATGGTTTTATCGTTCTGGGTTTGCCCTGCAGTGGCAGTTGCACCAGGCAGGTTTTGATTACCCAGTGTCCCGCTTCCGTTTCCCTTGCGAATCAGGGCGGTAAAGCCTTTGCCGTCATGGCCCTTCTCCAGCAGCATATTACCCGTGCGCTGGCACCATGAATCGATATCGGCAGAAAAACCTGGGTCGGTGGCGCATACAGAGAGCACCGCCCCTTCCGGCATTTCATTCATCTTCTTGAAGACCTGCATGATCGGGCCCGGGCACTGCAGGCCGCAGAGATCAAGCCTGATGCAGTCTTCTGCCTTTACGTCGCCTGCCGGTTGATTTTGGGTAGTTAGGTTTTCCATGGTTTCTTCTTTTTCTCCTTTGCTTTCCAACTCCCTTTGCAGGGCCTGGTAGATGCGGTATCCGCCATTTAAGTTGCGCACCTTTTTAAAGCCGTTTAAGGTCAGGATGCGCAGGGCCAGGTAAGAGCGCAGCCCAACGCTGCAGTAGGTTACTATCTCTATCTCCCGGTCCAGCTCATTCAACCGCCCGCGCAGTTCTCCCAGGGGGATATTAATTGCCCCGGGCATAGAGCCGAGCTCATTTTCTTCCACTTCGCGCACATCGAGAATTTGCATTGAATTTCTCTTTTCCGGATTCAGCAGTTCAGCAGCTTCTGCTGTTTTGTAATTGCCTTTCAGCTTGTTGGAGGCAACAAACCCGGCCATGTTCACCGGATCTTTGGCTGATGAGTAGGGAGGGGCATAGGCCAGTTCAAGTTCCTGCAGGTCGTAGACGCTTTGCCCGCTGCGCAGGGCTGTAGCTATGACATCAATTCTTTTTTCAACCCCGTCAAAGCCGACTGCCTGGGCCCCGTAAATTTTCCCTTCCGGGCTGAAGAGCAGCTTAAGCGAGAGGGGGTTTGCCCCCGGATAGTAGCCGGCATGACTGTTGGGGTGAATGATAATCGTTTGGTAATCCATGCCTGCATCCCGGAGCAGTCTTTCATTGGCTCCGGTTGTGGAAACAGTCATGTCAAATATTTTTAGCACGGAAGTTCCCTGGGTACCTTTGAATTCTTCCCTGCGGCCGCTGATGTTGTTGGCAACAATCCTTCCCTGCTTGTTGGCCGGCCCGGCCAGGGGGATTACTGCCGGTTTTCCCGTAACAAGGTGGGTTACTTCTACTGCATCGCCGAGGGCATAAATTGCCGGGTCGCTGGTCTGCATATAGTTGTTGACCTTAATGCCCCGGTCAACATCCAGCCCTGCTTCCCTGGCCAGCCCAATTTCGGGCTTAACCCCGATCGAGAGGATAACCAGTTCGGCATCAAGCATTTCTCCGCTTGAAAGCTCAACTTTAATCAGCCCCTGCCGGGGATGGTGAAACTCTTTAACTCCATCGCCTAAGCGCATTTTTAAACCAAGGGCACGCAGGTACTGCTGCACCAGGGCGGCCATATCGGCATCAACGGGCGGTAATACCTGGGGGGCCAGTTCAACCACTGTCACATCAAGTCCCCTGTGCTGCAGGTTTTCTGCCATTTCCAGGCCAATGTATCCGGCGCCTACAACCACAGCCTTGCGGGGGCCCTTATCCTGCAGGTAGCTATAAATCCTGTCAGTGTCGGGAATGGTGCGTAGGCTGAATATCCCTTCTCCCTCTATCCCTGGCAGGGAAGGGCGCAGCGGTTCTGCCCCAGGGGAGAGCACCAGGTAATCGTAGCTTTCGCGGTATTCCTCCCCGGTAGAGTGATTAAGAATTACCACTTCTTTTTTTTCACGATCGATTGAGAGGGCTTCATTTTTGACCCGCACATCAACATTCATCCACTGTTTGAATTTTTCAGGGGTCATCACCAGTAAATTGTCCCGTTCTTCTATTGTGCCGCCTATATAGTAAGGCAGGCCGCAGTTGGCATAAGATATGTATTCGCCGCGTTCAAGTATAATAATTTCTGTTTCTTCGCTTAACCGGCGCAGCCTTGCCGCCGTGGATGCGCCTCCGGCTACACCGCCGATAATAACTACTTTTGAGCCCATGTTTAAATCCCCTTTGCTAGTTCGATATTGTCAGCTTTGATTATAGCATAATATTATAATATTGCAATATATAATTTGGTTGACAAATATCGCTCTTTTAATTACGATAAGGCAGTATGCAGCAAGAAAATAGCAGGGAAGTGACTACTTGTATATTGAGGATATAAGCCCAATAATAGTCCAGATCGGTCCGCTCGCCATCCGCTGGTACGGCCTGATGTTTGCCGTATCTGTTATGACCGGCTTCTATTACATGCTAAAAAATGGAAAAGAGAAAGGCTTAAGCGAGGATTTTATCTTCAGCCTTTTTATCATACTTTTGATCTCCATAGTGGTAGGAGCGCGGGCTGTCTTTGTGGTCGTTAACTGGTCTTATTTCATGGAAAACCCGGAGCTGATTATCAGGGTCGACCGCGGCGGACTGGCCTTTCACGGCGGGCTTTTGGGGGGAATCTTAAGCAGTTGGCTCTACTGCCGCTACAAAAAAGTTAACTGGCGAATCCTGGCCGACCTGGCAGTGCCCGGTATTGCCGTCGGAATTGCCCTGGTCCGCATCGCCAATATATTTAACCAGGAAATACTGGGACGGCCGGCAGAACTTTTTGCCTTCGACCGCCACCCGGCACAGATTTACGGCTCCCTGATCGGCATTATCCTGCTTTTGCTGCACAACTACCTGGCCCGCCGGGGAGAGCAAAAACCAGGTTACCTGTTCTGGAGCTTTGTCCTGGGCTACACCCTGCTGCGCGGCTTAATCGAAGAAACTTTCAGGGATAACCCGCTTGCAGCCTGGGGCTTTGTCAGTGAAGCCTGGGGTGCCGGTTTTTTCACCACAGTTCACCTCTTCACCATTCCCATCGCAGTTTTATGCTTCTACATGCTTGCTAAAATAAAGCGCTGAGCTGCATGCTATTGACTAAATCATGGCAGAGGAATATAATTTAAGTAAGTATTGTATTATTATAATAAACCAATACTTAAACCAGGATCTACAGGAGGACGATTGGATGGCAAAAGCTGTTTGGAATAATACAGTTTTAGCAGAAAGCAGTAATACGGAATTGGTTGAAGGTAATCACTACTTTCCACCGGAATCGGTGAAGAAAGAATTTCTTAAAGAAACTAATTATCGAACCCGCTGTCCGTGGAAGGGCGAAGCCCATTATTATACCATTGAGGTCAATGGAGAAAAAAATGAGAATGCAGCCTGGTTTTATCCTGAGACGAAAGAAAAGGCCAGGCATATAACCGGGTATGTTGCATTCTGGAAGGGTGTTAGAGTTGAAGAATAATTATAAACTGCTTAATATAAAGTTTTTGATAGCCCTAACTGGTGTTTTGATGCTTGTATTTGCGGCAGCCTGCGAGTTGGATACCGTGCCGGGCGCTGCAGATACAGGGCAGGGTAATGAAGCCGGAACATCAGTGGAATCTGAGGCGATAATGGAGGATGAGGATATGGATGAGCTGCGTGAAAGGTTGACTGATTTACAGTTTGCAGTCACCCAGAATGATGCAACTGAGCCGCCTTTTGACAAT
>SLQM01000138.1 GCA_007131435.1 Syntrophomonadaceae bacterium | reverse complement strand
AGAGCGGGCAACTTTTGCCGGGTCCACGATGCCGGCATCCAGCATGTTTTCAAAAACACCGGTTATCGCGTTAAAACCGGTCCCTTTTTCCATGGATTTAAGTTTCTCAGCAACTACAGAACCTTCAGCGCCAGCATTATCTGCAATAACGCGGACAGGATCTTCGAGGGCTCTTTTAACAATCATCATACCGGTTGCTTCATCGCCATCAAGTTCTTCTTCCAATTTGCCAAAAGCTGAGGCAACGTTCAGGTAAGCTATTCCTCCACCAGGGACAATACCTTCTTCAACTGCAGCCCTGGTAGCTGAAAGTGCATCTTCAATCCGCAGCTTTTTCTCTTTCATTTCTGTTTCAGTAGCTGCACCTACTTCAATTACAGCCACTCCGCCTGCCAGTTTGGCAAGGCGCTCCTGCAGCTTTTCACGATCGAAATCCGAGGTGCTGTCTTCAATCTGGGTCCGAATCTGGCCAATACGCTTCTTAATTACCTCAGTTTCTCCAGCTCCATCAACAATAACAGTTTCTTCTTTGCTGATTCTAACCTGGCGGGCACGGCCCAGCATCTCAATATCAACGTTCTTCATTTCAATGCCGAGATCTTCGGAAACAACTTCCCCACCGGTCAACACAGCAATATCCTCCAGCATTGCTTTACGGCGGTCACCGAACCCGGGAGCTTTAACTGCAACACAGGTAAAAGTTCCGCGCAGCTTGTTAACTACCAGTGTAGCTAGTGCTTCACCTTCAACATCTTCAGCGATTAAGAGCAGCTGCTTGCCTTTTTGAACAATTTTTTCCAGCAGCGGGAGAAGGTCATGAATGTTGCTTACCTTGCGATCTGTTAAAAGTATAAAAGGCTCTTCAAGTACTGCTTCCATTTTTTCAGTATCAGTAACCATGTAGGGAGAAATGTAGCCGCGATCGAACTGCATACCTTCAACTACTTTAAGATCGGTTGTAAATCCTTTTGATTCCTCAACGGTAATCACTCCATCTTTACCAACCTTTTCCATTGCTTCTGCAATGAGTTCACCAATGGCATCATCACTGGCTGAAATAGCTGCAACCTGGCTGATGTCTTCCTTGGTTTCAACTGGCTTGCTCATTGCTTCCAGTTCTTTAAGTGCAACTTCTACAGCCTTTTCAATGCCGCGCTTCATAATCATAGGATTGGCACCTGCGGCAACATTTTTCAATCCATCGCGAATGATTGCCTGGGCTAATAAGGTTGCGGTAGTGGTTCCGTCTCCAGCTATATCATTAGTTTTTGTTGCTACTTCTTTTACCAGTTGGGCCCCCATATTTTCGAAGGGATCTTCAAGTTCTATTTCACGGGCTATTGTAACACCATCATTAGTAATTTGCGGGGAACCAAATTTCTTGTCTAAAACAACATTGCGGCCTTTTGGGCCAAGGGTAACTGTCACTGTATCCGCCAGCTGGTTTACACCACTCTCCAGCGCGCGGCGAGCTTCTTCATCGTAAATAATCTGTTTTGCCATATTAATTTACCTCCTTATTTAAATACTTTCCTGTAGAATGGATTTTAACTGGATTAAGATAATTTATAAAAGAGTCAGTATGTCATCCTGTCTTAAAATCAGATATTCCTCACCGTCAACCTTTACTTCCGTCCCAGCATAACGCGAGAAAATGACTTTGTCGCCAACACTTACTTCCATTTCACTTTTTGTTCCGTTGTCA
The DNA here is from genome assembly GCA_007131435.1 of Syntrophomonadaceae bacterium. Lineage (GTDB taxonomy): Bacteria > Bacillota > Dethiobacteria > DTU022 > DTU022 > SLQM01. The sequence goes on along the minus strand of SLQM01000138.1, from coordinate 2,755 downwards.
AGAACTTTGCCGGTTCCAACTGCCATTACTTCGCCTTCCTGCGGTTTTTCCTTCGCTTTATCCGGCAACACAATTCCGCTGGCTGTCTTTTCTTCCGCTTCAAGAACCTTAACAACAACTCTGTCAGCTAATGGTTTGAGTTTCATTCAACCTGCCTCCTTTAAAAATATTGATATGAATCCTTTTTTAGCAGCACTCTCATATAGTGAGTGCTAATATCACCATAACAAATAATACTGTACAGCCTTTATCCGGGCAAATGTAATGGCAGGTCATTATTGGCCTGCCATGCCGAATATTAGCTATTATTGTCGTTTTTCAAGTTATTTCTGTTATTATCTTTTATTTGCGTTATTTTTCATCCGCTTCATTAAAAGCAGCCCAGCTGGCACCCTGCAATTTTTACACCTAACTCGTTACATGTTTTTCCCACCTCAGCAAGCGGCACACCTACTTCGGCAGCAAGAATAAAGGCTTTCTTGCAGCTCAATTTCAACCCATCAGCTTCAAATAGAATCCTCTCTCTTAATTCATTATTCTTTTCAACACTCATCAATACTCTCCTCCATTGATTAATCAAGATAGATTATTTTGCTACTTACTGTGTTTTGTTCAATAAATAGTTTGCCACAGGTGGCCCTTGAGCCCTGGCGGGGGTCAACCAGTGAACCGGGATTGAAAAATAGTGTTCCACCTGTTTCTTGAACTACTGGTACATGCAAGTGCCCAAAAACTACAACCACTGGCTTGTAGGGTAAAAATAGCTCTTTAAACTCTTTATAGTCTATTTTATGGCTGCCTGTGTCTCCGTGTAGCAATCCCAACAAAATACCGCCTACTTCAATTACTTTTAAGCGACCCAACTTAACCTGCAGCTGAATAGAATCCATATTTCCTGCCACCGCTTCCACAGGCGCAATTGTTTGCAATTCGTATAAAGTGTTTTCATCTACGAGATCCCCGGCATGCAGGATAAGCTGAACACCTTTAAGTATTTTAAATATTTCAGGGGGCAACTTTCTTCCACGGGTTGGTATATGGGTATCTGAAACAACTCCGATCTCTTTTATACCTTTCCTGTGTATTGCTTTTTTTATTTTAACCATCTCTATAGATCACCCTAAATCATATAATATCATTTTTTATCTAATAAGAAAGGGTAAATCTCAGTTAAGTGTTGACAAGCACAAGTAAAGCTAATAATAATGGTTGATGAATGATAATGCTTTATCTGAATATCAATGTTAAAATAATCCATATTACCACGCAGCCTGAAAGGGAAAATAATGGTTAATGAAGTCATAAAAGGGATGTTTATTGGGATAGCCCTGATCCTGCCCGGCCTCAGTGCCGGCACAGTTATTATTATCCTTGGATTTTACCGCCGTTTTCTTGAAGATCTTGCCGGGTTACATATTAAGCCGTACCTACTTATGTTGATTGGGGCTGCCGTGGGTGTCCTGGCGGGGGTCTTTTTTATAAACTTCCTTTTAGATCACTATTATACAGCCATTATGGCATTTATTCTTGGAATGCTTATCGCCTCAATTCCCCTTGTTGTTAGTTGTAATAATTATAAAACCCTTAGATCTATATATTTTATAAGAATAATAATTTGGCCCGTTTTACTCGGTGTCATCGGATTCTACATCACCTGGTTTATTATTTGTGAACCTGCACGTACTTTTACCGTAATTCCACCTGGTGGGCACCTTCATTTTTTTATTGGAGGCACACTGTCCAGTGCCACCATGGTCCTCCCGGGAGTTTCAGGCAGTTCAATCTTGATCATAATGAATCTTTATGATGACGTAATCCGGGCGATTAGCACTTTACAATGGAAAAATCTTGGATTTTTAGTTGCAGGGTTTTCCTTAGGCCTTATTGGTTTTGCACGTCTATTATCTGCCCTTTACAGGCGCTATCAAAAAGCTATTTCTTTTTTATTAGCCGGTTTAATTCTCGGCTCAACACGGGCTTTATTGCCTGTAAGTTTTGGATTTACTTTTTTTGCCTTTTTTATATTGGGAGCCACAGCTGTGTTCTATCTTGCTTTTAGAGGAAAGAAGATCGATTCGAGTCGAGTTTAAGCGCTTTTATAAAATGCTATCCATCATTAAAGCAAGTCCCTCTTCTAATTTAGTACGCGGGTAAAAATTAAGATCTTCCCTTGCGCTTGTACAATCTGCATAAGTGTGCTTTGGATCCCCAACCTGAACCGGTTCGTATTTTACCCTGACATCCCTGCCGGACAGGGTATGAAGAAGTTCTAAAACACCATTTATCGAAACTCTTGAACCTCCACCGATATTGTACACCTTCCCATTGATCACGTCTGCTTTAGCTGCTAAAATATTTGCTTCCACAATATCATCAACATAAGTGAAATCCCTGGTTTGCTCCCCTGTACCGTAAATTATAATATCTCGATTATCTCGTAATGCCCTCATAAAAAGGTTAAATGCCATATCCGGTCTTTGCCCGGGACCATAAACCGTAAAATAGCGGAGGCTAACTGATCTAACTCCAAAGTTTTGATAATATAAATTGCACAAATGTTCTGCGGCAAGCTTGGAAACTCCATATGGAGACATGGGTTTTGGAAGATCATTTTCATGCATCGGCAATTTACCAGTTTCACCATATACAGAAGAAGATGATGCATATATAAATCGAGCTGGTTTATTCTGGCATGCCCATTCAAGCATCCGTTGCGTTCCTAATATATTGTGGTGCGTGTAATATTCAAAGTCTT
>SLQM01000154.1 GCA_007131435.1 Syntrophomonadaceae bacterium | reverse complement strand
GCCTGCTCTTTATCTCCGACTGTTTAACCCCGGGCATGAACCCGATTACCGGCAGGGATGTATGTTTTTCAATGGACTCTTTCATCATCAGGTATATCTTTGGGGTAACCCTGTTCAGAATAACAGCCTTGATTAAATTACCGGCAAAATCGGCCATCCCCTTGATCTTCGGAACGGCAGAAAACATTTCACCCCATGGCGTATAGATCAAAACAGTAGGGATATTAAGCTTTTTGCTGATATCATAACTAGAACCTTCCCAGCTATTGGAGATACCATCAAAGTAGCCCATTACCCCCTCAATCACACAGTGCTCACTTTCAGCCATCGAGAGGGACTGCCGCAGACCAACTTTGCCCTGCAGGTGAAGATCAAGGTTACCTGCCGACTTACCCGAGGCAGCAGCAAGAAAAGCCGTATCAATATAATCGGGGCCAACCTTAAAACAGGACGGTTCACATCCCCTGTTTTTAAGCGTCCTGATTAAGGCCATTGTAACTGTAGTTTTACCGCTGCCGCTCGAAGGCGCAGCCACCATAACCGCTTTCATAAGTATTACCTTTCCTTATCTACATATCTGCATCTGCTCATTAATTCTCTTCGGATGAAAGGCTTCCTCTTTTTTGAAAAGTAAAATATTCATATTCAGTTTCAAAGGTAAGCCGTTCCAGCAAGTGATGACATATTCTACCAAGATGCATAAACCGACTGTGGCAGGTGAATATTCGCATCAGCATGCGATAAAAAATGGAGGAAATAAAATGCTTAATTAGTTTCGGGTCATAATGATGATTTTGCAAAGTCAATAATTTTCATTGTGTCCCGAAATTATTAAACACACGGTACAATTTGTAATTGTGATTTACAAATTGTACCGTGTGTGTTATGGTTTGATCATGATAAATCGAAAAATGCATAAACACTTACTTGATCTGTCCATGCAATACCCGGTTGTTTCTGTTATCGGACCAAGACAATCGGGTAAAACCACCCTGGTCAGAAACACCTTTACAAAAAAGAAATACGTTTCACTTGAAGATCCGGATACCAGGGAGTTTTCACAAACTGACCCTCGAGGGTTCCTGGAAACTTATAAGAATGGCGCTATTTTCGACGAAATCCAAAGAACTCCAAACCTTTTCTCATACATTCAAACTTTAGTTGACGCAAATCAAGAAGCAGGACAGTTTATCCTTACAGGATCAAATAATTATCTTCTTCAAGAAAACATATCACAAACTCTTGCCGGTCGTGTTGCTATTTTAAAATTGTTGCCCCTCAGTATAGAGGAACTTAAATATGATAATTGTCCTATGAATAGATTTGAGGAATACCTGTTTAAAGGGTTCTATCCACGGATATACAACCACCAGTTAAACCCCGTAACCTGGCTCTCAAACTATATTCAAACTTATGTCGAAAGAGATGTAAGGTTGATAAAAAACATCACCGATTTAAGCGCTTTTCAGCGCTTTATTAAATTATGTGCGGGCAGAACGGGACAACTTCTAAACCTCAGCGCCCTGGGGAACGACTGCGGAATCAGTCACAATACTGCCAAATCATGGTTATCAATTTTAGAGTCAAGTTTTATAATTTATCTGCTGCAACCTCACTATAATAATTTCAATAAACGCTTAGTAAAACAACCAAAACTTTATTTCTATGATACCGGCCTGGCAGTTTCACTTCTTGGCATTGAAAACGAGCAGCAATTGAGCACACATTATTTGAAGGGTAATTTATTTGAAAATATGATTATAACTGAATTGGCCAAGTATCGTTTTAACAGGGGGCTTGAACCACGATTGTTTTTCTGGCGAGACCATAAAGGTAACGAAGTCGACAGTATCATAGAGACCGGAAACACCTTAACCCCGATTGAAATTAAAGCCGGTGAAACAATTGTACCAGATTTCTTTAAAATGCTTGCCTATTGGGCAAAACTGGCTGAAAACAGGGCAGGCCCTGCCCACTTAATATATGCAGGCAATACTAATCAAACCCGAAGCCAGGCTAAAGTACTTAACTGGCATAGCTCATTTGAAGTATACAATAATAGTTGGCATCAATCCCAAGGGTAAGCATAATATAATTTCGGGACACAAAGACATAATTTCGGGACACAAAGAAAATTATTTCGAGAATAATTTATATTGTGTCCCGAAATTTTTGTGTCCCGAAATTTTTAAAACCCTGTTTTTTTGACTTAAGCAGCAAAGTTTATAAGGGTGCCGGGGTGTTGACAACTTTTTTAGTGTGGTATGAATTAACTGCTGAAGTTGTCGTTATTGCCGAGTAGAGCCCGTCAAAAAGTGAAAGTGACATCCAACATATTATTATGCGAGGATAAACCGGCAGTTAATGTTTATTAAAGACAAAGATTAGCGGTTATCAAATTTACGTTTATTGTTCAAAGTTTTTACCGCTATGTAATTGGCTGGTCTGCTCTAACTTGTCATCAATACGATTGACAATCCGGGCTGGGCTGTTTCCGAGAACTAATTCATCGTAATTCAGTAAATCTGCATAATACGCCATAGCTTCAGTAAAAGAAATAATTCTGTTTAAATCTTCGTCATATAGTTCATCGTTTACAGCCTTATCTAGGGAATTATTGATAAAGTTCATCTGGTTGGCATGAATTGTATACATTAAACCGGAAGCCTTCGTATGCAGCCCTAAAAGTGACCCTGGGGCGATGATACTATCTACTGCCCTGAACTCACCTGCGACATTTTGCAGGCTGATTATAAAATCACTGTTATCGCCAGCCAGGTGGTACTCAACTGCATTATTAAGATGACCGCTGATGTTGTGCTGGGCTATAACGTACTGCCCCAACATACTTCGTTTTATGCTTTGATTTTGCAGGTACTGGCTTGCAAAAAGCCCGGCAAAAACCAGGCTTGCTGCCAGTAAAACTATGATTAGCCTTTTATACATGTTTATCCCTCATTTTTTATTACTATAAACTAAACTGGCTGTTTATCTATCCAGCAGCAGGACAACCTGCCCATCGTCTATCCTTCATAAACAAATTATCACCCTCCAACTCAATCTGCCAGCCTTAAACTGGCCTTCATTTAAAAAACTTCTCCTTGTGAAAAGAAACCACGCGGTAATTATTTGCTTTTCTGGTAGGTAAATTATAACATGCGTTTCTTTTAATGATCAAACTTAACCGAGCCAATGTATCGGGAGTAAGCCTTTCCAACAAATAATGATATAATCTATTCAGGTGCATAAACTAACTGCGGCAGGTAAATATTAGCATACAGTATTCCGATAGAAAAATGGAGGGAATAAAATGCTTAAACTGCTGCGCCACCCAATAAAATTCCTGGACGGTATTGCCGACCGTATTTTTACAGTACTCGGGGCGGTATCACTTTCCCAGTTTCCCCAGTTTTACGGTCAGTATATGCAGCGGCTGGGCGGACACCTTGATGAAGCCAGGCGGGCTCTCGGACAGTATATCCTAGCGGCCCAGAACCTTAACATGTCCCTTGATGAATATATTACCGAACACCTTGAATCGGGGAGTGATGTTTTCACCTCTACCGGGGAAGTAATACAGGACCTGGTGAACAGGGTGGAAGCCCTGGAGCAGGCTTACAACGCTCTGCAGGACGCCACAATTTATAATCGCTGGTTTGTTTTCATGAGAGAAGTTGACTGGTCGATCGCCGCGGGAACCTGGGAGAATTTTATGCCAGGAGTTCCGACCACCGTGGAAGGCCTGACCTATGCTATGGCTGGTTTACTGATCGGATGGGGGTTATATATTCTTTTTAAAACTGCTGTTACCCTTCCGGTAAAAGCGGTAAATGCAAGAAGAAAGAAGGCTAATCCCACCCGTGAGAGGGAAGAATAATTTTCAAGGGCAGGCTAAGTATCAGGAGGCTTGGGTTTTGTGGGAAAGGCAGACTATGTGATTATTACATTGCATCCCGAAAATGAGGCATAGGTGCTCTTTTATTTCCATATCATACCATTTCTTGAATTGACATGCAATTCAAAGCTGTGCTATACTCTCAGCAAAATGCTTCTTCTTATCTACTTCGCCTGCTGTTTCAGGCTACCGGGTAAGGGATTCGGAGGAACTCAATTGTCTGTAGCCTTTTTCAGCGCCGAGCCGTTTAGCCGCAACAAAGCAATTGCTTTTGTTTTTATTGCAGCAACCCTTTGGAGTACCAATGGCCTGTTTATAAAGATTATCGACTTGGGACCACTGACAATAGTAGGCGTTCGCAGTGCAATAGCAGCAGTAATGATGATTGCTGTCTATAACAAAAACCTGCGGTTTAATTTTTCTTTTCCTCAAGTTGCAGGGGCAATTGCATATTCAGCAACAATTATTCTTTTTGTTACCGCCACAAAAATGACTACAGCTGCCAACGTAGTATTTCTTCACTATACAACCCCGGTTTTTACCGCTTTACTCGGTGCATGGCTGCTCAAAGAAAG
>SLQM01000109.1 GCA_007131435.1 Syntrophomonadaceae bacterium | reverse complement strand
CGGTTATTTGAAGATGATAAGTGGTTCCCATAATAGATGGGGTTAGAAGGGGTTCCATCGCTTCCCATTCTATTTCAGGAACAGTTTCTGAACCAATTTCAACTGCTGACAGGTCAACTACATGATAGAGTGTGCCCGGGGCTGAGGGCACGGTGAAATATAAAAGGTTGCCATCAGGTGAAATGATATAGTCACCGGCTAAAAATGAAAGGGTTAAAAGGATATTTGGGTCGAATTCTTCTATTTCTACTGCATCCCCGTTTTCTGTTTCTTCTTCAACTACTTCTTCTTCCGGAATTGCGGCTTCTTCCTGAACACCATTTTCAACATCCGGAAGATCGTTTTCCGGTAAAGCTTCAGGTGATTGACAGCCGGTTAGTAATAAAAGAATAAACAGAATTAAAATTTTTGGAAGCAATGAAAATTTTTTGGCTATGTACAAAACTTCACCCCATTTTTCTTTAGTTTTTCAAATGTATATTTTTACGAATTAAGCTTTTAAATATAACTTTTGAGTAAAAGAATCAATGGTGTCGAGGAAAAGATTAAACTACCCGCCGCTTACGGGGAGAATAAAGAAAACCCTATCTCCATCAGCCAGGGTTGTCTTTTCGAAATTTATCCAGTTAACACTGACATCATTAACCAGGGCCAGTCCGACGGCCGGCTTCCCGGTTTTGGGAATAAAGAGGTATTCTGAAAAACGGTGATCTGAGCTTTTTAGCTCCTGCAGCAGGGTGTTCAGGCTTGCTGCTGCTGGCAATTTAACCGTTTCATAGCCGGGGGGGTAGGAGCCTTCAACTTTAACTTCTACTTTAATTTCTTTTTCAGTCATTTTTAGTTTACCTGAACAGCCGCCTGCCCAACATTCAGGGCAGGCGGCCAGGTTTATATTTAATATAAATCGCTTGCTACATCATCCAGTTTCAGGCGGCGCAGGGTCTCTGCCGTGGGCAGACCGGTTTCAACATCCCAGCCCCGCTTGCGGTAATAAGCTTCAAGTTCCCGTTCAAAAACATCGGGCTCCATGAACTCTCCCGCAGCCGGGCCGTCGGGAATCGGTTCATTAAGCACGCGGTAGGGCAGGGTATCATCCTTGCGGGAAGCGCCTTCCCGGGCATTAAAGGCCCGCTCTAAGGCGTAAACCCGGTCGGCAACATCGTTTAGTTCCTCAACGGTATAGTCCATGCCGGTAACATGCTTCATGATATCAACATAGTCTTCCGAAATATTAGTTAAACCGAAGATGCCTTCAGTGAAGCGGCAGGCAACCAGGCAGTCGGCAAGGGTAGTCATACGCTGAACACCAACAATATATTCACCTTTGCCCTCTTTCAGTTTGCGGTCTACCGCGCCGCCCCTTTCGGCGGAAGGCCTTCCGTCCTGGTGGGTTCCCCCGCGGTTGGAAGTTGCATAGCCAATGGCCATCCCGGGATAACCGCGTGGAGAGTGGGCCGGTATTTCAAGACCCTTGGTTTCCATCGCCAGTTTTTCTGCATTGAAGCGGCGGCCTAATTCACGTGTGCCGGCACCTAGAACAGCACCAAAGCCTTCATTTGTGGCAACCTGCTTGATCAGGTCCATCATCAGCTGCGGATCACCATATTTCAGCACTATGCCACCGGTATCAGCTGCAGTGATCAACCCTTTTTCAAAGGCTTCAATTGCCATCCCGATTACAGAACCAACAGAAATTGTATCCAAGCCCAGTTCGTCGGATAAACGATCGGCGGCAATAATAGATTTAAGATCACTGTTAGCCAGGTTAGAACCGTATGACCAGAGAGTTTCATATTCCGGCCCGACAGATTCGGCAGGGCCGTATTCATCTCCCTCCATGCGGAAAAGCTTGGCACAGCCGATAGGGCAGGAGAAACAGGAAGCGCTTTTGACAAATGCGCTGTTACGCAGTGCTTCGCCGTTAATGGCATCTGCCTCGTCAAATACTTCAACCTGGTAATTGCGGGTACCCAGCAAGCCCAGGTTGTTGTTGGCGGCAACAATAGCAGGGGTGCCAAAGGTGGGCAGAACTTTAGATGTAGCCGGGTTTTCTTTCATCCGCTCATTAATACTGTCGCAGTATTTTTCAAGGGCTTCCATATCAGGCACACGTACACCGCCTGAGCCTTTGGCTACAACTGCTTTTAGGTGCTTGGAGCCCATTACCGCTCCGACACCGCCGCGGCCTGCGGCATGAACGCCAGAGATGATGCAGGCCATGGGCGAAAGGTTTTCACCCGCCGGACCGATACAGGTTATTTCACTGTCATGGTATTCTTCCTCACCGCGCAGTTTTTCCTGGAATTCAAAGGTTTTCATACCCCAGTAAGGGCTTGCGTCAACCAATCTTGCCTCCCCGTCTTCCACTACCAGCATTACCGGCTTTTCTGAACGACCGGTTACTACTATCCCGTCAAAACCGGCGAATTTAAGTTCAGCCCCGAAGTGGCCGCCATAATAGGCATCGATAAAAAAGCCATTCAAGGGGGACCTGGTTACAACTACTGTGCGCCCACCTACGGCAGGGACGCGGGTGCCCTGCACAGGTCCGTTCATCAAAATCAGTGCATTTTCCGGGGACAGCGGGTCAGTTCCTGCAGGCACAATGTCATAGAGGTAGCGGGCGGCAATCCCGTTTCCTCCAATATAATCGCGCGCTAAATTTTCATCAAGCTTCTCAACTTTTGTCGTTCCGGCGGTTAAATCTACCCTTAAAATATTTCCCGTATAGCCTCCATATTTAAACATTACACCGCCTCCTCTTCGTATACATAAATGGCCACTGTGGGGCAGCGCTTCTCGCACTCGGGGCTTCCCCCGCAAAGATCGCACTTGTAGGCCAGGTCTGTTTCCCCGTTAAACCAGATGGCATTGTAGGGGCATTCATCTACACATAATTCACAGCCCGTGCAAAGGGATTCATCAAGAGTAACAACCCCTTCACCGCCAGGCTGGATCAGCGCCTCGGCCGGGCAGACTGCAACGCAGGGAGCATCGCTGCACTGTCGGCAGACATCGGTGGTGGTTGTATCGGGAATGATCCCCGCTTTCTTACTGATCCGCGACAGTTTTGGACTATAAACCCCGTTATAGCGGGCTGAACAGACCAGCTGGCAGATCCGGCAATCGGTGCACTTGTTTTCATCAACACATAATCTTGGCATCTTTTTCCTCCTTTAAGATTCTAACTTATCTGAAATTCTTGTATTTGCAAGCTCTTCGGCCGCAAAAGCCACTGCAGTCATATCATTTCCACCAAGCCCCTTATTCATGGCTGCATTGTAAAGCTGGTAAACTGCGCTGCTGGACACCACGGGAAGCTTCAACTCATTTGCCAGCTCTATAAACAGGTTAGCATCTTTATGCATGTGGCTCAAGGCGAAAATGGTGTTTTCATAGGTTCCATCAACCAGGTTTGCTCCGAATAGTTCAAGAGTACGGCTATTGGCCACGCTTACACTGAACACTTCCGAGAGCGTTTTGGCGCTTACACCTGCCTTCTTACCGACAATAAATGATTCTACAAGCGCTACAGCAGTTGAAGCAAGCACCATGTTATGACAGATCTTTACCGTTTGACCGGCACCGCTTTCACCAAGATAAAATATATTTCCGCTGATTAATTCCAGCACGGGACGCGCTTTCTCCAGCGCTTCCTTATCACCGCCGATCATGATGGTCATGGTTGCATTTTCCGCACCCATCGGCCCACCGCTTACCGGTCCATCGAGGAAAGCAATGCTTTTAGACTTAGCCCTTGCGTAAAGCTCGCGGGCAACCGATACTGCAGTGGTGCTTAAATCAACTGCCACACTACCCGGCTCCATGGCTGAGAGCGCGCCTTTTTCCGGGTCTCCAATCGCTTCGAGGGAAGCTTCGCTGGTGGGCAGGCTTGCCAGAAGCAGTTCCGCTTTACTGCCCACTTCACGGGGGCTTTCTGATACAAAAGCTCCAAGATCATCAGCCTTGCTGCAGCAGTGTGCGCTTGTATCGTAAACGTAAACCTCGCAACCCTTGTTTAACAGGTTTTTCACTACTCCGCGGCCCATGGCCCCAACCCCAAGCACGCCAATTCGCTTCATTGTAAATCCTCCCAGTTCAAAGTGATATATAAATTATATCGAATGTAACTCTTGATTTAAGGCAGGTTAACTCTGGTCTCCTGCAATGGTTCAGCTTAAGGGTTATTAATGTTATTCTACCAAAAATAATAGCTGCTTTCCAAGTAAAACAGAAAATGATATTGTTATTTTGAACGAAAGGGGTGCTTGGCATTGCAGAAAAAACTGGTGATCGCTACAGGCAATATAAATAAACTGGAAGAAATCAAAGTGCTGCTGCAGGGTCTGCCACTGGAAATTGTAACAATTGATAGTTACCCCGGTCTGGAAATGCCAGAAGAAGACCGGGATACTTTTTACGGCAATGCCGCAAAGAAGGCAGAAACAGTGTCTGCCTTTACCGGGGAAATGGCCCTGGCCGAT
>SLQM01000104.1 GCA_007131435.1 Syntrophomonadaceae bacterium | reverse complement strand
GTAACCCTGCGGCAGAGGCTAAAAAATGCCTGGTCGCAAATTGAGGTCCAGTTAAAAAGACGCTATGATTTAATTCCAAACCTGGTTAATACCGTTAAGGGCTATGCGACCCATGAAAGAGAAACCTTTGAAAAGGTAACCCAGGCTCGCAACATGGCCATCCAGGCCAAGGATGTAAATGAACAGGCTGGGGCAGAGAATTTGCTATCAGGTGCTTTGAAATCGCTGTTTGCGGTTGCCGAAAACTATCCCCAGCTGAAAGCAGATGCTAATTTCCGTCAACTGCAGGAAGAGTTGACTAATACGGAAGGTAAGATAGCGTTTTCGAGACAGTTCTATAATGATTCCGTTATGAATTTTAATACAGCCATTCAGCGCTTTCCAACGGTATTAATAGCCGGGATGTTTGGTTTCCATAAACAGGAGTATTTTAACCTTGATGAAGAAGCTGCTTCCCGTGAACCTGTTAAGGTTGAATTTTAGGGACGGGCAGCGTGATGAAAAATAATATAAACCACGTTAGCGGCAGATTTATCATATGCGCTTTTATTCTGCTATTTATTGCAGCGGTTATCTTGTTAACCCCGGCTTCTGCCGGAGCCCAGGATGACCGCTCATTTTATTTCCCGACGGTCATAATTGAAGCAGAAGTAAAGCCAGATGGCTCAATGATTGTGAGAGAAGAAAGGACATTTCGTTTTGACGGGCGTTACAGGGGAGCCTGGCAGTATATTTACCTGAAGCATAATTCCAGTATTCGGGATGTTCTGGTTAGCGAAGACGGTCAGCCCTATGAACAGATGCCTGTTGGAACCCAGGATATACCGGGCATATTTTACGTAATATATGAACCCGATCTTGTCTATATCGATTGGAGCTTTGAAGCTTTAAATGAGGACAGGACCTTTATCATTGAATATATAGTTGATAATGCAGTACTGGTTCACGAGGATGTGGCTGAACTGTACTGGCAGTTTATTGGTGATGAATGGGGTGAAAGAACAACTTATGCCGGGATAACTGTTTCACTTCCCGAAGGTGCAAACAGGGATGAGATAATGGCCTGGGGACACGGGCCACTGCATGGCAGCGTAGAAATCATTGATGTTACTACTCTTTACTGGGAGGTTGAAAGCCTTCCTGCCCGCACTTTTCTTGAAGCAAGGACGGCTTTTCCGCAAAGACTTGTTCTACGATCTATGAACTACACTGGCAGGGATGGTCTGCCCGGCATGATAGCTGATGAGCAAAGATGGGCACGAGAGGCTAACATGAAGCGCACGCTTGGGCGCATCGATTTGGTAGGCGGTCCGGTACTGCTACTCGGCATGCTGGTTTACTTCTTGATATTCAGAAAAGCAGCAAGAACTTCTCCTGATGCATACAAGGGAGACTATTACCGTGAACTGCCTGTTGATTATTCACCAGCAGAGGCCGGTTACCTGGTGAGGTCAGGCCATAACACCCCAGAAGATTTTACTGCAACAGTCCTGGATTTAACCCGCAGGGGGCACTTGAGCCTTGAAGAATACCAGGGAGAAAGCGGCTGGCTTATCAAGCGTTCTTTTACCGACTACAGGCTGATACCCGGTGTGGCGAAAGATGAATTAAGAGCTCATGAACAGCTTCTTTACAGGTTTATATTTGACCAGGCGGGAAACAGGAGACCGGAAGGTATTACCATGCGTGAGCTTGAAGAATATGGAAAACAAAACAGAAAAGAAACAGCAGAATTTTATAAAAAGTGGAATGAAATGATTAAAAAATTATCTGAAGAACACAACTTTTTCAAGGGTCCAGAGTGGAAAGGTATTATAATTGGCATAGTAGCCAGTGTTCTAGGTTTTATATTGTTTTTTCTTGAAATGTTTTTTATTGGTGTGGTTGGTTTTATCGCAGGTCCTGCAATGGTAATCGGGGTTGCTCTAACAAAGAGATTAACCCCGGAAGGTGCAGACCAATATGCCAAATGGATGGCCTTTAAAAGGTTCCTTCAACATTTTTCTAGATTAGACCGGTCAACGATCCCCGCTTTGATTATTTGGGAACATTACCTTGTTTATGCCGTTACCCTGGGCGTGGCTAAAGAGGTAATGGACCAGCTGCAGCTGGTTTATCCGGAAATTAAAAATAATGCTTACCTGCTTAGTCCATCCTACGGTATGCTTGCTACCAACCCGTCAAGCTTTAATAGCTTTACAACTTCCATGGGCCAGTCTTTTAGAACTGCTGTCAGTTCAGCTTCATCTTCCGGTGGCGGCGGCGGCTTCTCCGGTGGCGGTGGCGGCGGAGGTGGAGGTGGCGGTGGCGGTGCTAGATGATTTAAGCGAAGTATTTCAATGCGACATCGGTAAGAGTATAAAATAGTTAAGTGGGCATTCCTGGCATTTTCACTTCAAGGAATGCCTTTTTTCATGCTGAATAGTTATGGATTGTTTTTTTGGCTTGATCAGTATTTTAAATATGTTATAATTATACCAAACAACGTATTTAAATATTTAGATTTGTAAATATGTATAGCTATCAGAGAAAGGAGAAGAAATGGATAAACTTATAAGTTTTTTTAGAGCGTTGGGAGAAGACACAAGAATTAAAATCATCACAATGCTTTTTGAGGAGGAGATGTGTATCTGTGAGTTGATTGAAAAACTTAACCTGTCACAGTCGGCTGTTTCCCATCATGTGAAAATACTTAAACAGGCCGAACTGGTTAATGTTCGCCGAAAAGGCAAGTGGACTTTTTACTCAATCAATAAAGCAGGCTTTAAAAGGTATTTAAACTTAATCGATAAAGAATTGGCAGGAATGGTAAATAAATATGAATACAAGATTAAGGCTGAAGTTGATATTTCCTGCCCTGTTTAGCCGAGAGATTAATCTAATAATTTGTTAGAGGTGGTTTTAAAATGACTGCTCAAAAAGAATATGAACTTGGGTTTTTTCACAAGTATTTAACTGTTTGGGTTGCACTGGGTATTTTAGCCGGTGTCGGCCTGGGTAGAGTGATTCCTGGAGCAGCGCAGTTTTTAAGCGAAATCCAGGTTGCGCAGGTTAACATACCTATCGCTATCTTACTGTTTGCCATGATGTATCCAATCATGCTGCAAATTGATTTTAGCGAGGTCGTCAATGCTGTAAAGGCGCCGAAAGCGGTTATACTAACCCTGGTAGTTAACTGGCTGATTAAACCGTTCAGCATGTTTTTCTTCGCCTGGCTATTCATGAGAGTAATATGGGCGCCATTTTTAGATTTTGATTTGGCAGGTGAATACATGGCTGGAATGATTTTGCTGGGCATCGCGCCCTGTACTGCCATGGTTCTTGTCTTCAGTTACCTGGCCAAAGGTTTTATGGGCTTGACGCTTGTGCTGGTGGCTATAAACTCTCTTACCATGTTGGTTTTATATGCACCACTTGGAAACTACCTGCTGGGAGTTGCCGATATGCCGATTCCTTTCTGGACAATATTTTTAAGCATCATGCTTTACGTAGGGGTATCGCTGGTGGCTGGCTATATTACCAGGAAGCGTTTAATTGCATCCAGGGGTATAGACTGGTATGAGCAGGTTTTCTTAAAGAATATGGGCACAATTTCGATCGTTGCCCTGCTTATAACCCTTGTTTACCTTTTTATGCTCCAGGGTGATGTAATTATTCAAAACCCTCTTGGCGTTGTAATGATCGCTATACCGCTTACCATCCAGATCATACTAATATTTGGCCTTACATATTTGGTTGCCAAATTTGTTGGCCTTACCTACGAAGAAGCTGCGCCCGCTTCGCTTACGGGTGCCAGCAATCACTTCGAGGTCGCTATTGCTACTGCAGTTACAATATTTGGTCTTGGTTCAGGAGCTGCCCTGTCCGCTGTAGTTGGTGTGCTGATAGAAGTTCCGGTTATGCTTCTGCTGGTAACAATCTGCCTCAGGACTATGGGGCGTTTTCCGAAAATGTCTGCTTACACTAATAGGATGAACAGCAAATAAATGAATTAGGGGAGGCAAGTCAATTGGAAGAATATAGAAAAGCAAAAACAGTTCTTTTCCTCTGCACCGGTAATTCGGCCCGCAGCCAAATGGCGGAAGGATTTTTGAAAATGTATGATAAGGGTAATTATGAAGTATACAGCGCAGGAATATCTCCGATCGGGGTTAACCCTAATGCTGTAAAAGTTATGCAGGAGATAGGTATTGATATCAGCGGCCAGACTTCGGATTCAATCAGTAAAGAGCTGCTTGATAAAGCCGATGTGCTTATTACATTATGTGGCGATGCCCGTGAAAACTGTCCATATGTTCCGGCAAAAACTGAAAAAAGACACTGGGCCCTCGAGGATCCAGCCCGGGCAGAAGGCTCCGCAGGAGAGGTTATGGAAAAATTTAGGGAAGTACGTGATCAGGTAAAGAAATATGTAGAAGAGCTGATAGCGGAGTAGGGCAGCGAAATGTTTTAAAGATATTATTCCAAGCAATACCTGCTCTAGTTAATTGAAGTTTCTATCTAAAAAAGAAT
>SLQM01000181.1 GCA_007131435.1 Syntrophomonadaceae bacterium | reverse complement strand
AGCAGGGACAAGCGAAGGCAGGGAAACAGCGTCCAGGCTTGAAAAAGAAGGGTTACCTGTCATGGCCTCGACAGCTACTGAATACGGTGGCGAACTGCTGGCCCGTTCTTTTACGGGTAAAATTATAAGCGGCCCCCTACAGCTCGAAGAACTTGTCCGGGCAATTAAAGAATACCGGGTCAGGAAGGTGTTAGATGCCACCCATCCCTTCGCCGTGGATATTACTGAAAATGCCCGCCTGGCCTGCAGCGAAACCGGGGTTGCCTACGAAAGGCTTGAAAGGGATCCCCTGGAGATCGAACCAGGGGAGGGTGTTATTATTGCAAGGGATACGGAAGAAGCGTTGCAGGTTGCGGCTGCAACGGAGGGAACTATATTTCTTACTATCGGCAGCAACAAACTTCACCATTACAAAACTGTAATTGATCCCGCCAGAATGGTGGTCCGTATTTTGCCCCTCGAAAGCTCCCTTGAAAAATGTCTCGACCTGGGAATCCCCCCTAAAAACATCATCGCCATGCAGGGCCCCTTCGACGAGGAGATAAACTACTTGCTCTTCAAACGCTATAACGCTTCGCTGGTAGTATCCAAGGAGAGCGGATCGGCCGGCGGCACCGCCGAAAAGATATCCGCAGCCCGGAGGCTGTCCATCCCCCTGGTCCTCATTTCCCGCCCCACCCACAAATAAGCCCCTGAAGCAAAGGATTTCCCCCAAAGAGTAGCGAACACTCTAAACAACAACCATAAGTTGACAGGGGGACGTACCATTTGTCAACTTCCTTGGAGGGATACTCATGCACCATAAGTTATCAAAGGAAAAACATATTTACAAGTTTACCGCTGATGCCGAACCGGCGCTTGAAATAAGTTCTGGTGATACCGTGGCAGTAGAAACGAAGGATTGTTTCGCCGATCAAATCCAGGGTCCTGATGACAGGCTTGAGAATATTAGCTTTGATCATGTGAACCCAGCTACGGGCCCGATATATGTTGCCGGGGCTGAAAAAGGAGATGTTCTGAAGGTTACAATCAGGGAGATTAAGATTGGCAGCCAGGCAGTGATGCTGACCGGTGAAGGGCTTGGCGTTTTAGGCCACAAGCTGGAAGGGATGCACTTTAAAGTTTTGCCGGTTGAAGATGGAGAGGTTGTTTTTGATAATCAGACCAGGATTACTGTTAACCCCATGGTCGGGGTGATCGGCGTGGCCCCGGAAGGTGAGGCCATTAATTGCGGAACCCCGGACACGCACGGTGGAAACATGGATACAACCTTAATCAGGGAAAATGCTGAAATTTACCTGCCTGTGTGGGTGGAAGGCGGATTGCTGGCCCTTGGCGACCTGCATGCAGCCATGGGTGACGGTGAAGTCTGTGTTTCAGGGGCTGAAGTGCCCGGGGAAGTGACTATAGAAGTAACATTGATCAAAGATTTGAACCTGCCCACCCCCGTGGTAATTAGCGAAGGTGTAATGGCAGTTATCTGTTCACGGGAAACACTGGACGACGCAGTTGTTGGCGCGGTAGAAATTATGGATGAAATTATCAGGAGACGCACCGACTTGCCGCAGGAAGAGGTAATCATGCTGCTCAGTATTGCCGGGCAGATGCGCATATCCCAGGTAGTTGATCCACTCAAAACAGCGCGCTGCGAGATTCCACTAAAATTGCTCGAAAATTATGGTTTTACCCTGTTCTAAAAAATAACAGACAAACATTGACAAAGGGACGTAGCAGTTGTCAACCATAACACTAATCACAGTAAAAGAGGTAATCATATGCCAAGAACAGCGAGACGCAAAAGTGAAACTGGAATCCATCACATCATTCTGCGGGGAATTAATAAACAGACAATATTTTATGGTGAAGCTGAGATAAAGAGATTTATTGATACGCTACTGAGAGTTAAAAAGGATAGTGGTTATCAAGTCTACGGTTATTGCTTTATGAACAATCATGTTCATCTCTTAATGCAAGAAGGTCATGAATCTATTGGCCATGTAATGAAGAGAATCGGCAGTAGTTATGTATACTGGTACAATAAAAAGCATGAAAGAACAGGGTACTTATTCCAGGGTAGATTCAGAAGTGAACCCGTGGAAGATGATTCTTACCTTTTGACCGTAGTAAGGTATATTCATCAAAATCCACTTAAGGCCGGAATTGTAAACCATATATCAGATTATAAATGGAGTAGTTATCATGAGTATTTAGGGAAAAGTGGCATCTCAAATGTTGACTATATCCTTGGTATATTTAACAGGGACCGTGATAAAGCAGTTGAAGAATTCATAAAATTTCACAAAACTATAAACCAAGATCGTTGCTTGGATATGGATTCAATTGTTCAATTATCGGATAATGAAGCAGCAGATACAATATGTAATATCTGTGGCTTAGAGAGCCCCTCTGATTTAAAGCACTTGAGCATAAAAGTACGGGATAAATATCTCGTAAGGCTAAAAAGCGACTACAATATGACAATTAGGCAACTCGAAAAACTCACTGGAATTAATAGAGGTGTTATATTTAAAGCCTGAGTTATGAATTTGGAATCTTAAAGCCCTAATTTAGCTTTGCAATGTCCTAAACTGTTCACAGCAGGCACAGGAGCAGGTTATTAATGAGGCTGGCTCTATTGGAATTAAGAACTAAACTGGCTACTTTGTAAAATAGAAAACGAAATAAGTTGACAAATAGTACGTCCCCTTGTCAATGTGCAGATTAAGGTTGACAAATGGTACGTCCCCGTGTCAACTTAGGGTGGAGGTTGGTTGATGAAAGAGGGTTATGTGCAGGTTTATACCGGTGATGGGAAGGGTAAGACTACCGCTGCCTTAGGGCTTGGGTTGAGGGCAGTGGGTGGCGGGTTTAAGGTGGTAATGTTTCAGTTTTTGAAGGGTGCGCCTACAGGTGAACTGGAGAGCACGCCCCTGCTTGGCGGGAGGTTTAAGATTATCCGGCTGGCCGAATCGAAAAAGTTTTTTGGCTCGATGACCGATGAGGAAAAAGCTGCATTAAAGGTTAAGCTGCAGGAGGAGATGAAGCAGGCCTACCGGGTGATAAAAGAGGGTTCCTGCGATATCTTGATTTTAGATGAGGTGATGGCTGCGATACACGGAGGCCTGCTTACCGTGAAAGAGGTTTGCGAGCTAATTGATGCCCGTCCGCCAACCATGGAGATGGTCCTTACCGGGCGCAGCGCACCGGAAGAAATCGTTAAAAGGGCCGACCTGGTAACCGAGATGCGCTGCATAAAACACTACATGGATAAGGGTGTTCCAGCCAGAAAAGGTATAGAAAAGTAAAGAAGCTATTCACGATGGATATAGCTTCTTAGCTAAAAAACTTGTATAAAAGTAAGGCTCGTAAAAAAAGCTAAAGCTAGGCAAAACCGTGCATCGGTGCGAATGTTCCAAAGTGTTTACAGGACCGAAGTAAATATATTGTAATATTATCCCCGATTTAGTAAACATTTTTATAGTAAAACAAGCTTTGCTTCAGCACTTATAATGTGCAATTCAGGAAAGGACTCACAAAGCGTGCTGACTGTTCAAAAAAGTAGTATCGCAAGAACATGTGCCTAATGGCAGTTAAAGCTCCTCGTGTTTTTCTTTCAGCAGGGCATAGATATATGTGCCGCAGATCATGCCGGCGAAGGTAAAGAAACCGAAGATTTTGCCTTCGCCAACCTGGGCCAGCACCGTTCCGGGGCAGGCCCCTGTAATTCCCCAGCCCAGGCCGAAAATAGCGGCGCCGATCAGGCTCCACTTCTTCAGCTCCTTGTGGCTGATCTTCAGCGCTTCACCGCTTTTTACCGGCTGGGCAAATTTTTTCAAAACCTGCATGCCGATAGCGCCTACAATGATGGCCACGCCCATTACCCCGACCAGGGTATAATCCTGTCCTAAAAACATTCCAACGATCAGGTCATAATCCGAGGCTCCCACCCTGCTTAAGGTGAAGCCGAAAAAAATGCCGAACAGCAGGAAACCGATTTTTTTATCCATTACCAGGCACCTCCCAGGAAAAGGGCGCGCACAAGGTTAGCTGAAACAATGCCCCCGATAATGAAAAAGACTGTAACCAGCACGCTCGAGAGGTGCAGGTTAGCTATGCCATGGATACTGTGCCCGGAGGTGCATCCCCCGGCAATGCGGGCGCCCAGGCCGAGCATGATCCCGCCGATAAAAAAGAAAAGGGCATTTGGCACGGCAGACCAGCCGGCTATCGCTGTAAAGCGGCCCATCTCTGCAGTAAAACCGAAGTTACCGCTTAGAATGGACGATATCAGTCCACCCAGGATAATCCCGCCTATGAAGTAGACCCGCCAGCTGAAGGTTTCAGCAAATTTTGACTGGATCCACTGCAGGTTTTTTGACGGCAGCGATATTTTTACCAGGTTGCCGTAACCTGTTGATACTCCCAGGGCCGTATTAAAGTAATAGTAGAGCAAAGGCACGAGCAGCCCGATCAACGCTCCACCAAACCAGAACGGCCAGTTTTCAACAAAGATAGT
>SLQM01000118.1 GCA_007131435.1 Syntrophomonadaceae bacterium | reverse complement strand
CTGCCCTCCTGCAGGGCTTCTTTAAACTTATCTTCCTTTTCACCCTGTTCTTCTTTCGCCTCTTCCACTGCGCGCAGCAGGTTACCTGCCATCTCCTGCAGGCGCTGGCGGCCGCTGCGGCTCTGGGCTACCAGGTCGGCGCTGAAGTTCAGCGGGCTGCGGTAGTGTGCTGAAAGAATCAGGAAACGCAGGTCCAGCGGATCGTGACGCTCTACCAGTTCGCGCACGGTACGCACGTTACCCAGCGATTTTG
Organism: Syntrophomonadaceae bacterium; assembly: GCA_007131435.1. Taxonomy (GTDB): domain Bacteria; phylum Bacillota; class Dethiobacteria; order DTU022; family DTU022; genus SLQM01. The sequence continues at coordinate 4,269 of SLQM01000118.1, read as the reverse complement.
ACATTTTCTGATCTTCAATATTCAAATAGCCGGCATGCATCCAGTAGCGGGCCAGGGGCCTTTTGTCAGCGCCCCAGGTCTGGGCGATTTCATTTTCGTGGTGGGGAAAGATCAGGTCAGCGCCCCCGGCATGAATATCGAGGGTGTCGTTCATAAAGTGGGTAGACATGGCTGAGCACTCAATGTGCCAGCCCGGCCTGCCTTCGCCCCAGGGGCTGTCCCAGGAAGGCTCGCCCTCCTTCTTCTGCTTCCAAAGCACAAAGTCAAGGGGGCTTTTCTTCTTTTCCCCCGGCTCAACCCTTGCCCCGGCCAGCAGTTCGTCCTGTTTCTGGTGGGAAAGCTGACCGTAAGCTGAAAATTTCGAGGTGTCGTAATAAACATCGCCATCGCTGACATAGGCAAACCCGTTTTCGATCAATTTTTCGATCAGGTCAATAATCTGGGGAATATGCTCCGTCGCCCGCGGTGTAACATCTGCCGGCCGGACCCGCAGGGCGGCAACATCTTCCTCGTAGGCTTTAATAAACCGCTCGGCCAGCTCGGGAACAGTTATGCCCTGCTCGTTGGCCCGGTTGATCATTTTATCATCAATGTCGGTATAGTTCTGCACCAGTTTCACATCAAAACCGCGGTACTGCAGGTAGCGCCGGACAACATCAAAAATGATAAATACCCTGGCGTTGCCAATATGGATGTAATCATAAACAGTGGGGCCGCAAACGTAAAAGGTTACAAGCGGTGGTGCTCCGGGTTTTAGTTCTTCCTTGCTGCGGGTAAGAGTATTGTAGGTTTTTATTGCCACTTCTGCACGCTCCAATTTCTATTCGTTTAATATTATATTCCCTGCCCGGTAAAATGCATAACCACGGTGAGTTGACAGCAAGTGTTTCGGTTAACACCCTCGCCGGTTTCGCCACAGTTAACGGATTAGCCGCAAGAGCTTATGAAAAGTTTACTTGGCCTCGTGGCTGGCCGGGCCGGGATGCGATATTTTTTCCAGCAGGACCACGGCCTGGGCCGCTATACCCTCGCCGCGCCCGCACACCCCAAGCCCCTCGGTTGTTGTTGCCTTGACCGATACGCGGCTGACAGGGATGTCCAGCACATTGGCAATATTTTCTCTCATCCGGTCAATATAGGGGGTAAGTTTCGGTTCTTCGGCGATAATCACGCTATCGGCGTTCAACACTCCCCAGCGTTTTCTTCCCAGCATATCTTTTGCCCTTTTTAAAAGCTCAAGGCTTGAAATCCCCAGATACTGTTCATCATCCGGCGGGAAATGCGCTCCAATATCGCGCAGCGCCGCCGCCCCCAGCATGGCATCGATTAAAGCGTGCACCAGCACGTCGGCATCGGAGTGGCCTTCCAGGCCCAGGTGGTATTTCACCGTAACTCCGCCAAGAATTAGCGCCCTGCCTTCGACAAGGCGGTGCAGGTCATAACCGATACCTACCCGGCTGGTCATTTGCCTGCCTCCTTCAGCATCAATGCTGCCAGCGCCAAATCTCGAGGGGTGGTTATCTTCAGGTTGGACAGTTCACCCTCAACCGTTACAACCGCCTCGCCAAGTTCTTCCACCAGCGCTGAATCATCGGTTAGCTTAAGCCCCCGCTCCCCGGCGCTGTGGTAAGCCCTGCGGATCAGCTCGCACCTGAAAACCTGCGGGGTCTGCACCAGGCGCAGTTTGTCCCGCTGCGGGGTTGCTGTAACATAACCATTACTATCAATCTCTTTTACCGTATCGCTGAGCGCAATTACCGGAACAGCAGCGCCCCGCTCCTCGGCCGCCTGCAGCAGCCTTTCCAGCAGGGCAGGTGAGGCCAGCGGGCGGGCTGCATCGTGGATACAGACCAGCTCTATCTCTTCACCGACCGCCTTCAGTCCCCTCTGGACGGAATCCTGCCTTTCGGCGCCACCATCTATAAAAGTTACCCGGGCCAGGCTGCAGTGCGGCTGAAGCAGCTCACGCACCTGCTCCTTTTCCCCGGCAGGGATAACGGCAATTATTTCTTCCACCCCGCCATAATCCAGGAATAGATTCAGTGAGCGGGCTAACACGGGAGATCCTTCCAGCTCCAGGTACTGCTTCCTTCCGGCGCTGCCCATTTCTTTGCCCATACGCAGCCCAGCTCCCGCGGCAGCAACTATTGCGGCAATCCTGATCACTGGTTTACTCCCATATATTTATCAGCTTCCTGTTTCGGCTTGGCAAAAATCATTCTCCCGGCAGCAGTCTGCAGCACAGAAGTTACCAGGACCTCGATCGTTTCGCCGATATGGCGGCGGCCCCCTTCAACTACTACCATGGTGCCGTCATCGAGGTAAGCCACTCCCTGCCCGGCCTCCTTGCCGTCCTTGATAATCTGGGCCACCATCTCTTCACCGGGCAGCACCACCGGTTTTACGGCATTCGCCAGCTCATTAATATTTAACACGGCAATGCCCTGCAGTTCGCAGACTTTATTCAGGTTAAAATCGTTAGTGACGATCTTGCCGTTAATCGTTTTCGCCAGTTTAACCAGTTTGCTGTCGACCTCCGGTATATCTTCGAAATCGCCTTCATAAATCTGCACCGGTATATCCATCTCTTTCTGGATCTTGTTCAGCACATCCAGCCCGCGGCGACCGCGGTTGCGTTTCAGCAGATCCGGAGAATCGGCAATATGGCGCAGCTCTTCTAAAACAAAATTCGATACTACCAGCACCCCTTCCAGGAAACCGGTCTTGCAGATATCGACAATCCGTCCGTCAATGATCGCACTGGTATCGAGGATCTTAAAAACTTCGTTTTGCCCCGAACCGCTGCGCATGTTGCGGTTGAAAAGCCCGGAAAGAAAAGTAAACTCCTCCTTGCGGTTTAAGACAAAGCGCACACCGATGAAAACCAGCAGCAGCGTGATGACGGGCGAAATGAAAACCCCCACAACGGGGATACGGTAGATGGGGTAGCTGAGCAGAATCCCGATTAACAGGGTAATGATCAGGCTTAAGACCACCAGGGCAATGTCCTGGGTCGGCACTGCCTTCAGTTTGCTGTCGGCCCAGGAAAGGATGCGGTTAAAGAAATAAATTAAAACCGGGGTAAGAAGATAAAGTATAAGTCCGCCCAAAATGCCGCCTAGTGCGTAATAACCAATGGTAACCGGGGTAAAATAGACACCCGTCGGGATGTCGATGAAAAAAGTGATAAAAGGCAGCAAAACAGCAAATAGATAAATTCCGAGCACCACACCGAGCACAGTACCGACAATTCTTAATATTTTATTGACCATCTTTTTCACCTCCTTTGCAAAAAATTTTTATAAACCATGGATTTAGCCATCTTTACATAACTTTCTACTATAATATCACAGCTCGGGGAATAGTAAAACACTGTCAGCAAAGGTTTTGCGGCCTGAATATATAAAAACCCGGGCAGGTTGTTGCGGCCGTCCCGGGCAGCTGTCCTATGGAACTCAAAGTTAAATACTTTAATTATCCACAGCCTAAAAACTGGCTAATACCTTACTTGGCAGCTTGTTCGAAAATATTATCGAGCACAGTAGCAATTTCAGATTGTTCCTGTTCCTGGACCAGGATTAATTCGCTGATCAATATCTGTCGGGCAGTGTCAAGCATTTTGCTTTCGCCCGTTGAAAGGCCTTTCTCGCGATCGCGCAGCATCAGGTTGCGCACCACTTCAGCAACCTCAAAAATATCGCCGCTTTTAATCTTTTCCAGGTGGTTGCGGTAACGCCTGTTCCAGTTGCTGGACAGCTCAGGCTGATCACCTTTCAAAACTATCATGACCTGCGATACTTCTTCCTTCTCAATTACACCGCGCAGGCCAACCTGGGATATATTATCGGTGGGAATTAAAACTTTCATTTCACCAAGGGGTAGTTTCATTACATAATATCTTTTCTTTGCGCCAAGAATTACTTTTTCTTCTATTGATTCAATCACGCCTGCACCATGCATGGGATAAACAACCCTGTCTCCGACACTGAACAATATCTCGCCCCCCGGTAAGCTGGTAATGGGTAGATCTTTCTTAAAATATAGTAGCACAGTGGGAAGAATCTGTCAATTAAACAATAAGTTTAACACATCCCAATAAATATGACAACAAATATTTTTGAGATTTTCGAACATTCCTCACTATTTCTGTTTTTTGCAGTTCAGAAGAGTAAAAAAGCCTGCCGTTACAATCTTTTCTTGCCCCAACAGTTGACATGGCAAGAAATATAAAAGTATAATTATCTAGACAGGTTCAATAAAAAACCGAGG
>SLQM01000238.1 GCA_007131435.1 Syntrophomonadaceae bacterium | reverse complement strand
GGCCAAAATAAGGCCGGCAACGGTAGGGCAGGCTTCCCGCATGGAGGGCGTCAGCCCGGCCGACATATCGGTACTGCTGCTTTACCTGGACAGGCCGGAAATAATGCAAGGTAAAACAGCAGAAAAGGGTGCTCCGGAAGAGGCAGTTCAAGATGAGTCCTGACCGGAACAATCTCCAACCGGGCTGGTACTTTCGCCTCAGCCGGTTTTTTAAGGAAAAGTTCGGCGAACCGGTCTATAAAATTCCCATCGATGCCGGCTTCTCCTGCCCGAACCGCGACGGCACCGTGGGCACAGGCGGCTGCAGCTATTGTTACAATCCGTCATTTTCGCCATTCAGCTGCGAAAAACCGGCTTCGGTCAGGGAGCAAATCTCGCAGGGCAAGAAGAAAAACCGCAGGGCCCTCTACCTGGCCTACTTCCAGGCTTACACCAACACCTACGCCCCCGTGGAGCAGCTTAAAGAACTTTATGATCAGGCTCTTTCAGCTAGCGAAGTAGTGGGCCTGAGTATTGCCACCCGGCCCGACACGGTATCAGAAGAGATCCTGGACCTGCTGGAAGACTACGCTAAACGCTGCCACCTGTGGGTTGAATACGGCCTGCAGTCGGCCCATGACCAGACCCTTGTCAAAATTAACCGGGGCCATGATGCTGATTCATTCAGCCGGGCGGTTGATATGACCCGCGGCAGGGGTATTTATACCTGCGCTCACATCATCCTTGGCCTGCCGGGTGAGAACAGGGAAATGATGCTGCAGACTATAGATTTTATAAACCGGTGCAAAGTTGACGGGGTGAAATTCCATCACCTGCAGGTGATCAAAAATACTGCCCTGGACCGGGGTTTCCAGGAAGGTAAAGTGGCAGTATATAAAAAAGCAGAGGATTACATTCCCATCCTCTGCGACTGCCTGGAAAGATTATCTCCACTAATTGTCATCCACCGCCTGGCCAGCCAGGCTGCCTCAAGCGACCTTTTAATTGCTCCCCACTGGTCGGAAGGCGCCGGCCAGATCGCTTCTATGGTCGAAACGGAACTCAAACGCCGCGGCACCCAACAGGGCTTCCGCCACCAAACCTGAAACGGGGTCACCTTAAACAGGGGACGTTAAACAGGGGACGGTTCTCTGTTCTACGCCCTCTAAAATCTTATGTTACCTGAAAAAAGAACGTCCCCGTTTCAGGTCAGTTGTTAAAAAACTGGTCTAATATATTAATCTCGAAATCAATATGTTTTGCCATTAATTTAAAATGCTTATCAAGGGTTAATAAATCCACCCCACTGCTTACAGCATTTTGAAGTATAATTAAATCAGGGATACCAACTTTATTGATACCCTGGCGCAGGTTAATCAACTGGTATTCCCTGATTTCTTCCCAGTCTATGTTTAGCGGCAGTTTATTAACGCTTTCGAGTAAATCTGCCAACCTGTTTTCACTCTTTAGTTTGACAGCTGGCAAAAGCTCTGAAAGGATTAGTTCGTTAACGCATATCCTGTTTGCATCAATCTCTTTATCCAGGTCTTTAATTTTTTCATCGCCCTTAAAGTAAGCTATCCATACTGAGGTATCAACAAGTATCTTGCTCATCTTTCCCTGACCTGGTCAAGATCGATTTCAAGCGAAACCTTGCCATAATAGTTTTTAAGGCCTTTTATTTTTTCTTTAACAATAATATTCTGCAGGGCCATCTTAATTAATTCAGTTTTTGTTTTACACTTTGTAATTTCCATGGCCTCATTAACCAGTTCTTCTGGAAGATCCAGTGTAGTGCGCATATAAATTCCCCCTTTAATGCATATTATATATCATAATTTTATGCATCGTCAAGAGAGGTTGAGAATCGCACGGGCTTCATCCGGTGTAGCTACCGGGCGGCTGTGAATCTCAGCCACGCGGACAATGCGCTCGACAAGCTGGGCGTTGCTTTCGGCTAAAACGCCCTTTGTATAATATATGTTATCTTCAAAGCCGACCCGCACGTGGCCGCCCATGATCACGGCAGCTGTGCCAAGCGGCAGCTCTGTCCGGCCCATACCGGCCACGGTCCAGGTGCTGCCAGCAGGAATACTTTCAGCCATGTGCAGCAGGTTTTTCACGGTACCTGGTATCCCTCCAGGGACTCCCATCACAAAATCAAAGTGCAGGGGCTCATCAATTAATCCCTTCTTGACCAGCTGCAGGGCGTTGTTAATCATTCCCACGTCAAAGGCCTCTATTTCGGGCTTTACCCCGTGCTCCTTCATCACCCGGGCAAATTCTTCCAAATAGGCCGGCGGGTTGAGGAAAACATCGTCGCCAAAATTAACCGAACCCGTGGAGAGTGTGGCCATTTCAGGCCTCAGGGCTACCGGCTGCAGCCTCTCTTCGGCAGTCATCCCCACTGCGCCCCCTGTCGAAACCTGGATTATTACATTGCACTGGTCCTTGATCCGGTTTATTGTCTCTTCGAACACCTTTGCCGACTGGGTCGGTGTCTGGTCTTCGTTGCGAACGTGCAGGTGCACAATCGATGCTCCGCTGTTATAACATTCAACCGCCGCGGCTGCTATTTCCGCCGGGGTAATCGGCAAATTCGGATTAAGCTCACGGGTCACCTCGGCGCCGGTCAGGGCCGCCGTAATAATAAGCTTGTCCACTTAACTCACTTCCCTTATCTTCAGGATTGTATTATGCTTGGCTGCCACGCTGTAATTCTTTCGGGACTACACAGGTTCCTGACGCCCTTGCTACCAGGAGAGGCTCGGGCAGCAGGTTGCAGGCTGAAGGACAATCCTTGATTTCGGCATTTGATATTACCTTATAAGCTTCAAACTGCATGTGCCTGGATGTATTGCCCACCCGGTCAATCCAGCCCCAGATTTCTAAAAAATCTCCGGCGCAAAGCTGGGCTTTAAACTCTACCATGTCATAGGCAGCAAACAAACCCTCATCTCCGTCATGGCGGATTAACAGCTCTGTTGCGATATCTCCAAAAAGCTTAACGACCAGGGCTCCATCCACCAGGCCGCCGCCATAGTGCACATCATGCTCACTAAGCCTGATGCGCAGCATTACCTTTTCATTTAGCATTTTTAAGCCCTCCTTCCATTGTACCTCAGGGCAGATCCAGCCACAATGTTAAGCAGGATATTCCTTGCTTACAACCTGTAAAGCTTCTTCAATGACCTGCAGAGCCTTAGCAAGATCTTCCTCTGTATGACGGTAGGATATGTACCAGTGATGGTAAGGTTGTATAAATAGTCCGCCCCTGATTGCCTCGGTGTAAAACCGGGTGCGGCGCTCCTTATAGCAATCATCCACTTTGTCAAATGTTAAAAACGGCATCGGTGGAATACCTGAAACTGTTGCCGGAACGGCAGATGAAGAAACCATTTCTTGCAGCTTTGCAAGGAACAGCTCGCCATTTTCCCAGATTCTCTCGATCACCCGGTCTCTTTCAAGAATATCCAAGCATTTCATCGCTGCTACCATTTCCAGGCTGTTGGGGAAAAAGGTAGAGCTGATAAAAACATCATGTTCCACTACTTTCATATATTCTTTCTTCCCTACACAAGCGCTGATCGGGTAACCGTTAGCCAAGGCTTTGCCGAAAGTTGAAAGATCGGGGGTTACCCCGTAACGCTCCTGGGCTCCACCCATTGAAACCCGGAAACCGCTGCGAATTTCATCGAAGATCAGTACTGCTTCATACTTGTCTGCCAGCTTTCGCACTCCTTCCAGGTACCCTTCCGGGGGGGCGCTGACCGGCTTGGCCAGTGGATGCCCCACAGGAGTTATTACAATCCCTGCAACTTCATCCCTGTTTTCCTGCAGCAGCTTTTCAAGCGCATCGAGATCACCGTAAGGAAACTCCAGCGTTAACTCCCGTACTGCCTTGGGAACCCCACCCGGCACTTCAACACACCAGTCCATCCAGCCGTGATAACCGCAGCGTAGTATTTTATCCTTACCGCTATTACCCCTGGCAATACGAACCGCCACCCCGGTTGCATCTGAACCGGTTTTCACCAGGATTGCCATCTCTGCTGAAGGGATTAGTTTAGTCAACCTTTTGATCAATTCATTCTGAACCGGTTGGACCAGGGAAAAGCAAAAACCTTTCTCCATTTGGGCAATAACTGCCTGGTTTATTTCAGGTTCATCATAGCCAAGGATAATCGGCCCGTAAGCACAGAGCATATCGATGTATTCATTGCCATCGACATCAAAGATATGGCTGCCCCGGCCATGGGTTATGAAAATGGGGTACTCCCCTTCAACAAAGTTGTAGGGTCTCCTGATACCCAGTACTCCGCCGGGAGATATTTCTTTTGCCTCTTCGAAAAGGGCCAGCGATTTTTCAAGACTTAACTTAGGTTTTGATTGCAATTTATAACCTCCCTTTCAAACACAGTGTAAAGCTGACAGCAGGGGGGAACAACAACACAGAAGAACCGTCCCCCTGTGTCCCTGTCCCTGTGTCCCCTGCGATCCATAAAACCTGAAAAAAGAGCCGTCCTCAATTTCAGGGTTTAGGTGTAGAGGTCTTC